>NZ_JADNEM010000080.1:0-1332 GCF_015552275.1 Holdemania sp. 1001302B_160321_E10
GATGTAATCAAGGTCTCGCTGCTTACTGGACTCCCAGGTTGCACGGTAGCTTTCAAGCGCCGCTTGATTGAGCACATGGCCACAATTCGGACACACTTCTTTTTGTGATTCTGGCTGTGTGTATTCCTCGGCATTTCTGGTGTGATATTCCTGCAGTCTTTCTTGCCTACGAGCTTCCAACTCCGCGATCTGCTGTTCAATGCTGACGATCTTTTGGTCGTTACCGAGAATTGCATTCTCAGCGGAAATCCGGCGCCGGATTAAATCCTGTGCCTGCCACTCAGCATCTTGTCTTACCTTTTCCAGCCGGCGAAGCTCCGCCTCAATCTGCCGGTTGTGCTCCTGTACTGCCTCCATGTCCTTTGTCCGGCTCTCGGCCAGCTTAAGAGTCATATCAGACAGTTGGAGCTTTGCCTCGTTGATCCGCGGGTTGTCCCGGCCAGACAGCTGTACCTGTAAGCCTGACACTTGCTTGTCAATTTGATTAAGCGCCTCTTGAGCCTTTTGAAGTGATACATGATCTACGTCTAGCACAGACTCCAGACCTTTAACTTGCTGCTCACTTGCTTCAATATCCTTTTTAACCGCTACGACTTGTTGCTTGACAAACTTTTGCGCAAGTCCTGGATCGTACTGATACCGCGCCATCAGATCGCGGATTGTCAGCAGCGCCGGATCGGATGCAAAGACATCCTCATTACTTACATCGCCGATGATCTCAACGATAAAGCTTCGCAGCGTCTTATAGTCGCAGCCTTGGCCGATGTAATATGGGTCAATCATCGCCCGGGTCAAATCAAATTTTGATGTCTCAAGCTGCCGGTTGGTACCAAGCAGCTTAAGCAGCGTCTTTTTTGCCTCGCCCTGGTTTTTAAACTTTGTGCCGTCGATCCAATAATCGGTCGTATGCTGCAAGTCACCCGGCTCGCCGGATCCTTGCTGCCGAGGCCGCCATCCCTTGTACACTTTTTTTAATGTAAAGGTATCGCAGACCAGCTCAACGCTGACCTCTGCCTCCTCTTTAAATTCTGGCTTAAATGATTGATAATCTGACGACCCATCAAGCAATAAATCAGTTAACGCCCAATAGATGGCCAGGATTGTATTTGTCTTCCCCTGCCGATTCGGACCCGCGAAGATGCTGCGGGATGTAAGATCATATTCCGCGTGAGTGATATTGCGGAAATTCTCAATGATGACCTTTTTTAATTCCATCGTCAATCTCCCTTCCGCCAGCTGGATCATCAGCTGGACATTTACATATATTTTCTGTGGCTATGTTTAACATTTTCCTGTGATACCTGGGCATAGATCATCGTTGTGTTGATCTCA
>NZ_JADNEM010000081.1:0-1182 GCF_015552275.1 Holdemania sp. 1001302B_160321_E10
GTGTGGATGTCTTATCTACAGTTTAGCTTTGCGGGTATTAGTGCGATATGTGTGCAAGGCAATACCCTGCAAAATGAAATCAATTTTACCTTAGTCACGCCAATGTATTGCTTGAGAGGTGTGTCACCGTGAAAAATGATGTAATCAATTTAATCATTTTGAAGCTAAATGATAAAATTGAAAGCCGCGAAATTGAGCTTGTAAAGAATACACTGATCACTTGCCTCGAAGATTATGATCTGGTACCTAAAAAGAATGAAGTCGTACCGTATGGCTACGAAGACGAAAAGCTGATTCAGCTGTTCTTGGTAAGCAAAAAGATTGATGGATTGAGTGATCGATCCATTAAAGTGTATAGGCAGGAGTTAAATTCACATCTACACCTATACATTCAAAAAAAGATCACCGACATTACAACGGACGATCTGCGGATGCACTTCGCAAAGCGGATGATCGACAGTCCGAATTTGTCAAAAGCCACACTGAACGGCGAGCGTCGATATCTGTCCAGCTTCTTTACTTGGCTCGCGGATAATGGATATATTCCAAGGAATCCAATGCGGGCGATTAAGAAGATGAAAGAAGACAAGCGGATCAAGAAACCATTCAGCCAGGAAGAAATCGAACTCATGCGAGACGAATTGAAGAACCGGGTTGAAAAGGCAAGAAATACACGAGATCGTTTTGTAGCGATAAGAATGCAAGCACTCTTTGAATTTATGCTGAGCACCGGTTGCCGCGTAAGTGAAGCTTCCGGAGCTAAGCTTAAGGATTTAAACCTGACAAGCAACGAGATCCTCGTGTTCGGCAAAGGTGCAAAAGAACGAATCTGTTATCTAAACGAGATATCAATCATCCGCTTAAAGCAATGGCTTGAAGTGAGATCAGAAATGTCAGTAGACAGCGAGTATCTGTTCACCGGGTATCAGAATTCATACAATACCGGAACGATACTCGGCGCAGGTGGAATCGAAAGCTACTTCCGGCATTTAGGCGATCAACTCGGGATCAAGTGTCATCCGCATAAATTCAGACGCACCTGTGCGACGATGGCCTTGACCAAAGGAATGCCAATCGAAGAAGTGCAGCAGATGCTTGGACACAATGAGATCAACACAACGATGATCTATGCCCAGGTATCACAGGAAAATGTTAAACATAGCCACAGAAAATATATGTAAA
>NZ_JADNEM010000082.1:0-1161 GCF_015552275.1 Holdemania sp. 1001302B_160321_E10
TTTTTTATTACCTTGATTTTGACTTTTAGATCATCTGTCGACATGATCTCGGCTAATGCGTTAATCAGTCGATCAATGGACACCTTATCGTTATTTTCTTTGATCACCGATTAACATCACTCCTTTAAATAATCTTCATCGAAGAACAATCGTTCTGCCTCAGTGATGTCATCATCATCGGGCGACAGCTGCGCTGAGCCTGGGCGATTCCTTACAACGATTCCCACGATCACGGCCGAGCATGTACGCCATCACTGCAAGCTCAAACACTTTTTGACCGTCTTCTGGAAGTTTGTTAACATTCTCTACAATAGGGCGCGCAAGTTCTTTTTCTTTTTCTGACAACATTTTCACACCTCCTTAGCTATCTTGCAATCATATATTACCACCGTTAAGATACTTTGTCCACATTTAATTTAAAAATAATTTGTGTTAATGTTTGCTTGCAATCATTTGTCCTAGGTTGTATAATGTGGTAGAAAGGAGTTAGAAAAGTGAATTATAAAAACATTGATATTGGGGAAAGAATTAAAATAGCAAGAAAAGAATTAAACCTGACACAAGAAATATTTGCAGAAGGTTTAATGATGAAAAGAAATTCAATCACTCAACTAGAGAATAAAGTTAGAAATCCATCTGAAAGAACTTTGAAATTAATTGCTTCTAAATATAATGTAAATATTGAATTCTTATTAAATGGTGAGCTTCCGATTTTGAATCCATTATCGAAGGAAGAAGAACTCGCTGCATGGATGGGAACCATCATAAAGCCTGCGAATGATGGAGATGTCAGGCAAAGAATTATTCACATTTTGAGCCAATTAGAAGATGATGAATGGGAGGTTGTCGGAAAAATCGCTGAACGAATTGCGAAAGAATATAAAAAAGACTGAGCGCGCCCAGTCTTGAATGTTATATTATTGATCGAATAAACGCGATAATGCGTTTAAGTTTAGACTGATCTGTAATCAGCAATATAAGATCAGCGATCTCTTTAATAAGATCTTCATACATAAATAAGCACCCCCTATCGCAGATATCCGGCCGGGGTTGCTCTGCGAAATTATTCTATCAAATTTCAGCAATTTTTGATAGAAGCCATATACGGCATTAAAACAAATAAAAAAATCCCGCCAGCGCCAACTGGCAGGATCGGCAGCG
>NZ_JADNEM010000083.1:0-1158 GCF_015552275.1 Holdemania sp. 1001302B_160321_E10
GCAGCGTCAGCGCTGCTCCCTGGAACAACGTGATTATAAGGCAGCAGAAGCCCACCAGGAATATCGGCAGAGGCTCGTTGAAACCCGTTCTGGATTTAATTTAACCGAAGCTGAATTGGCTTTGATTCAGCGGGAGCTTACTCCGCTTATTAAAGAGAATAAACAATCCGTACATCATGCTTGTCTGGTTAAAGCTGATATTCTCCCTTGTCATGAGAAAACCATTTATAATCTCATTGACGCCAACCTGCTTCCTGGTATCAAAAATTTAGATTTGCCTCGAAAGTGCCGCTTAAAGCCTAGAAAATCAGGGCGGAAAGAACACAAGGTCGATAGTCAATGTCGGATTCACCGAACTTATGCAGACTACCTGGACTTCGTTCAAGCTCATCCGGATGTCTCCGTTGTAGAGATGGATACTGTTGAAGGGGTTAAAGGCGGTAAGGTGATTCTCACGTTTCTCTTCAAGTCCTGTAATCTTCAATTATACTTCCTGGCCGACCACCATACCTCTCAAGCTACAATTCAACAGATGGATCAACTTTATGAACAACGATTCGGTCCTGAGTTATTCAAGAAAATATTTGAAGTCATCCTGACGGATAATGGCTCCGAATTCTCCAATCCGACGGCGATTGAAAACGATGCCTTCCATCAA
The DNA here is from genome assembly GCF_015552275.1 of Holdemania sp. 1001302B_160321_E10. Classification (NCBI taxonomy): domain Bacteria; kingdom Bacillati; phylum Bacillota; class Erysipelotrichia; order Erysipelotrichales; family Erysipelotrichaceae; genus Holdemania; species Holdemania sp. 1001302B_160321_E10. The sequence goes on from NZ_JADNEM010000083.1 coordinate 659, forward strand.
TCCAGGTCTCGTTTATTCTACTGTGATCCCGCTGCTTCCTATCAAAAAGGGACTTGCGAGAATAACCATGAAATGTTGCGCAGATTCTATCCTAAAGGATCATCTTTCGATCAGTTAACACAAGATGAATTGAACCTCATTTCAAGCCATATCAATTCTTATAAAAGAAAAAGACTGAATGATCACTCGCCTCTTGAGTTATTCAGTCTTCTCTTCGGGAACGAAACGCTCGATAAATTAGGGCTTGTTTCCATCGCTCCTGAAAACGTTTGCCTTTCCCTCCGGGGTTTGTTCAACAAATAAAGAATAGACACAGGGAGATCCATTGACAAGCCAGCCTAAGAACGAATTTAGCACCTGCATTTACTCAACGAAATAAATTGCATTTCGCTAAATATCTTTTCTTGTACCCTTTTTTATCTGGTTTCTACGGATATTTTAACACTTTTCCCTCATTATCTGGCTCTTTTTTTGTTTCCTTTTACTCTGTTTCTCCTTTT
>NZ_JADNEM010000084.1:0-1147 GCF_015552275.1 Holdemania sp. 1001302B_160321_E10
TATATTTCATAAGCCAAAATTCAATGCGTTCTTTCGTCATCATCGGCTTAATGGATTCGATCTGATGCAGCCTGTTTTTCAGCTCAACTTGTCGTTGTTCCAAAGCAGCCATTTGATCTTTCAACGACGCAGAGTACAAGCCATCTTCTATAGCGCGAATGATATTTGAGATTTTCTTTTCAACGTCTCTTAAATCGCGAGTAGTAATCTCTTTTTCCAGGGCGTATGAGTCATCCTTCTCCATGATTTCTGCACATCTTTCTGCGATGGTGGAAATAATGTCTTCTTTTAAAATAGCATTTTTAGTAAGCTCAAAAACCGCAGATTCGAGATCAGCTTTCACCACAGATTTCATACTGCAGGTTTTCTTTTTTTTCTTGTTGCAGCAGGTATAATAATAATGCTTTTCTCCATTACGTGATGTTCCGGAGTCGCCGAACAAGGATGCACCGCACTGTGCGCAAACAAGCTTCCCTGTTAAAACAAAACTGTCACCTTTTCTTTTTGTCATTTTTTTAAGCTCCCTTCTTTCTTGAATTGCGTTATATTCTTCCAAACTGATTATCGCCGGGATCATATTATCTATATATTGACCTTTAAATTTATAGGCCCCGGCATTACAGCGGTTATCAAGCATAGACGTAATATTGATTTCTGTGAAAGGTTTTCCCTTATGCCAGCGCCAACCTCTGCGATTGAAATCTCGCTTTATAGCAGCAATAGTCTTTCCTTGCAAATACTGATCTTTAGCTTCTCGGATGATCATGGCTTCCTCGGGTACGATTTCCGGCCTGCCATCGGCACCAGTACGATGCCCGAACTTACGTTGACCACCGTTACTCTTGCCTTTCAAAGCATTGTTGTCCATTCCGCGCCTGACCTTCTGGCTCAGCTCCAGAGAGTAATATTCAGCCATGCCTTCCAGGACGGATTCAAGGATGACAGATTCCGGATTGTCAGATAGGTTCTCCATAGCTGACAATAGTCTTATGTTATTTTTCTTCAAGCGCGCTTTAAGTGTGGCGCTGTCATAGCGGTTGCGTGCGAAGCGATCCAGCCGATAGACGATAACTACATCCACCTGCTTTCGATCGCAGTCATAGAGCATGCGCTGCAGCTCTGGACGGTTCTCTGCGTGCTTCCCGGA
>NZ_JADNEM010000085.1:0-1023 GCF_015552275.1 Holdemania sp. 1001302B_160321_E10
GATGAAATGATGTATCTAATGGACGTTTATACAGAGGCAGAGATCCTTGCCAAAATGCGCAAATTGATCGGCCAGGACGGAACAAAATGAATTACGAAGAGATGTGCGCCCTTGCGGCAGTGGCCTTATGTCGGATCCCAGTGAGTAAAAGAACGACCGACTATGAAAGTATAACGAGAAATCTGTGCGAAAACATGATTAAACTGATGCCACGTATGACAGGATCAGAGCTTATCAAGTGCGCTGATGCCGCCATAAACAAGGGGCGGACAGGTGAGAAAATGGTCAGCAAAAAAGTTGCTCAGGATTACGCGGCCGTAGCCTTGACAGCGGTGCCTGAACAGCTTAGGGAGACTGATCTGATGTATGCAATCAATTTGTATGACCAGATGGACAAGCTCATGCAAGAATACACGCCTGCACAGATTCGGGCGCAGGCGCTGGAACTGCTAGATGGAGAGGTGTACTGATGCGCAGGCTTAGACGCCCGGCCCTGGTAGTCATCACGGCTGCGCTGACTGCCGGCGTGACGCTCAACCTGCCGGCAGCTGATGCCGAGACACCAGTACGGCAGACGGTGACCGTGATCGATCTCTATCAGCCTGATACGCCGGCTTACACAGCCGACATGGACGTCAGCTGGCATGAGTGGCAACCGATCGCCAAGGCGGCCGGGGTTGTCCCGGTGGCGCTGCTGGAGCTGGCCGAGGAGTACAATATCAGCCCAGTCTACGCCGCGGCGGTGTTTGTACTTGAAACCGGCTGGGGATCATCGTCAGTCTGGCTGACCAAGCACAATCCCGCCGGGATCCGGTGCGGATCTAGGTACTGCAGATACAGCACAGCTGCAGATGGGCTTAGACGGATGTTTGAGATCATGGCCGACTACTACGGCAACGGCCTGACCACGGTAGCACAGCAGCGCTCGCTGTGGTCGGAGGCTGATGATACAGAAAAGATAGTCCAGCTCATGGAGCAGCTGGCTGAGTAGCTTATGGAGGCAATCATCAACGGCATCAACAG
>NZ_JADNEM010000008.1:0-146229 GCF_015552275.1 Holdemania sp. 1001302B_160321_E10
TGAGTCCCATTTCTGGAACTCATCTGCGTCTTTCTTGTTTCGGTTTTTCTCTCACCAACACTATTTTTGAAAGAGCCTAAAACAAGAACTACTTAAAATAAATTTGTCTTCCTGCGGAGCTGTTTTCTGATTTTATGCGTATATCATAGAGAGAAACAAAAATCATGAGTTCGAAATATTTCAAGGATTGAATTTGTTTCTCTGCGTCTGGAAAATCCGGACAGACTGATAAGTTATAGACTTCTGTGTCAGAACGCGCGATTAGGGTGCACGTTAGAAACCCTGTGCAGTTTAAACTGAACAAGTTTGCGTCTTTTCAGGGGAGACTTTTCTCTTTACAATTCAGTTTATTGATTAGTCATTGAATCTTTGAAGCGAGATACTGGACAAAGAGATGCCAGGGAAACAATCTTTAATTAATTCAAAGCTCTCATTTTCAGATAATTATAAATCCGCAGCCTTATCTTTTAGCCAGTTGCGCTTTGGCTGAAAAAGTAGACTTTAACTGACATTTGAAATATAATTGGAAATGAAAGAAAAAAGGCTTATTTTAACTAGAATTTGCGTGGTTCAAAAAGTCTACTTTTTGAACCAGCTAAGAAAGTTGGAGGACAAGGAATGGCGAATGAAAAGAAGCGAATCTTACAGTTATTCTACATTCTGACCCAGCAAGACGACTATATCCGCTCTTATGAACTTGCGGAAAAAGTCAGCGTCACAGAACGAACGATAAAGAACGATATAGCTGAACTCGAAGCCTTCGCTAAAGCCAGCGGCGCTGATTTGATCGCGAAGAAAGGAAAAGGTTACGTTCTCAAAGTTTTTGATGAAGAAAAGTTTTCTCCGGTAAAAATACAGCTGGCAATTCATTTTTCAGCGATCGGCGGAACTCCGCGGGCACAAAATGACAGGACGAATGATATTTTGCGCCGGATTATTGTAGAAAAACGATATCTGACTATTGAAGATATCGCTGACGAACTCTACCTCACGAAAAGCTCAATTCGGGAAGAATTGAAAGAAGTTAATTTTTTATTGAATAAATTTAATTTACGCTTGAAAAAACGAAGCGAAGAAGGACCGATGGTCATCGGAAGCGAATTTGATCGTCGGATGTTAATGCTGTGTATTTTTGAAAATCACTATCATGAAGCTGTTAATTTGTATAAGAATACAGATTATCTCTCTTTTTTCGATCGCGAGGATGAGGAACGATATGAAATCAGACATATCTTCCTCAAAGCATTAAGAGAATCAGATTGTCATATCTTGGATGGGAATACGCAGCGCTTATCCCGTTATTTGCTATTGATGGCTTCCCGTTATCAGGCCGGCTGTCCTATTCATTTATCCCGAAAACAACAGGATTACATACGACGTTTCCGGGAATATCGAGTGGCTGAGGAAGTAATTCTGAAATGCGGACAGTTTTCTGGTTTTGACGTGAATGAAGATGAAATTCTGGCATTTGCGCTGCTCTTGGTGTTTTGGGCGGATATTCCGCTGGATTGCAAGCTCGCCGATAATTATTTTGAATTAGCTGAGGAAGCGCAAAAACTGAATGCTGCCTTCTGCAAGTCAGTAAAAAAGGACTACAATGTAGATCTGACTCAAATTCCCAATGAAGATCAGATTCTATGTTCAGGATTAATTCCTTTGCTGGTTCAAAAAGATTTCAACGCTTCGTTTCATAGCGTAAAAAGTCTGCATTCAGAGGATTCGCGCATTCAAGATTGTCCTTTGGCGTCGAAACTGGCACATAATCTTGCCCGTTTGTTCGAAACTCAGTATCATTGTAAATTGAGCTTGTATAATCTGATCACATTTGCCGGCCACCTCAATACGTTGCTCTTGATGATTCCTTATCCGTTCAAGCCCATCCGGGCGATTGTTTCCAATGGCGGCGGATATATTTCGTCAGGAATTCTAAAGCAGATGATCCAGACTCGGTTTGGTTCCTGTTTTGCTTGTCTGGACGTTTATGAACTCTATGAAATGCGGAAACTGCCAGTCGAAGATTACGACTGGGCAATTTTAAGTTATCCTTATTATTCGTATAAATATGACTGGCCGTGCTTAATGGTCAACAGCATTCCGACACAAAGCCAGATGAACGATATCTATAATCAGGTTATTTTATCAGGTGTTCAGCTGCAGTCCGCTCTTGATCATCTGCGCTTGGGCGTATTTACAATTTATCGTGATTTTGAATATGAAAGTATGGACTCTTTTATACAGTTAATCAGCTATAAAATGGGAAAAGATGCGGAGAGCGTCGAGAAGATCTATGCTGATCTTCATTACACTAAGAAAACATGCGTAGCGAACAAAGTTTGCATTTTGTTTGTAAAACGACAATGGGTAAGCAAAGGATTTTTTGAAATTTATCAGTTAAATCAGGAAAGAATATTTGATGAACAGCCGATTTTGCATATCGTTGTGATCAGCGCTGATTTTGACAGCAGTTTGGAGGCCGTAAGATTTGTTAACGATCTTTTAATTTCTTTCTTCAGAGATAATGAAAATTTGTGGATGTTGATTGAAAATCACCGTGTAACCGGATTAACGGAGATCGTCCGCGCAAGTTTAAAGGCTTTGCCAATTTCACTTGGCTAAGGGAAAAAACGAAAGTTTTCCCTTTTTTTTCGGAAAAAGTGAACGTGGTAACGCTTACAAAAACAGGTTATAGTAGGGACGTTGAAGAAATATCCAACAAGAAAGGGGTATCGCATTGCTGAAAATCTTTTTGTCATCGCACGGTCATTTTGCCAGCGGCATGAAAAGCTCTCTGGATATTTTGATGGGCGCTTCTGACAATGTCACCGTGTTTGACGCTTATGTTGATCAAGCGTCAGTTCAGGAAAAACTCGACGCATTTTATGCCGGAGTTTCCGCGGAGGATCAGGTGCTTCTGATGTCAGACTTGATCGGCGGCAGCGTGAATCAGGTCATGATGACCTATCTGCAGAAACCCAACACTACGCTGATCGGCGGCGTGAATCTGGCCTGTGTTCTGGAGCTTTCAACAAAAACGGAGGTCACGGTGGAGGAGATCGAACAGATCGTCGAACAGAGCCGATCAATGCTGAGCGTCGTGCAGCTGCCGGATTTAACAGAAGAACAAGAGGATTTTTTCTAAGAAAGGAGGAAAAGGAAATGATTAAGTTAGTACGTTTGGACGAAAGATTGATTCATGGACAGGTGGCGATCAAATGGTCGCGGCACACTGGGGTTGACCGGATTGTCGTGGCCAATGATGAGGCGGCAGGCAACAAGATCATCCAGCAGAGTCTGATGATGGCCGCCCCGGCAACCGCGAAGGTCACAATCCGTTCAGTTGCCGATTCGATCACGCTGCTGAAGGATCCGCGCGCAGCAGGACATAAAATTCTGGTCATCATCTCCAACCCGAAAGATCTGATCAAAATCTTGGAAGAAGTGAAGGACATTCCGCTGATCAACGTCGGCAACTATGGCCGCATCGCACCGAAACAGGGGGATCTTGCCCGTCGGACCTACGGATCCAATCTGTATGCTTACGACGAAGAAGTCGAAGACTTCAAGAAAGTGCTGAGCTTCGGCATCGAAACTGTGTACCAGACCACGCCGGAAGACAATCCGGAAAAATTAAGCAAAGTTTTGGGTTTATAAGAAAGTTCATTAGGAAAAGAGGAGGAAAATTATGGTATCCGCAGCTTTACAAATTTGTTTAGCGTATTATATCATCTCAATTTTAGATCCCTACATCATGTCCTGGCAATGTCTTAACCGGCCGATCGTCGTCGCTCCGTTAGCGGGGTTGATCTTGGGTGATTTCAAGACCGGCATCATCATGGGCGCATCCCTGGAATCCATTTTCATGGGAATTTCCGCCATCGGGGGCTCGATCCCGGCAGATGCGACAACCTCCAGCATCATCGCAGTCGCTTACACTATTTTAACTGGCGCCGATATCGAAGCGGGTCTGGCGATTGCCTTGCCAATCGGTACGGTCATGGCGTCCATCGCTGGCATGTTCACGCCGATCTGGGCTTCTCTTGCGGCGTATTGGGAAAAGCTGGCTGCAGAATGCAATCCGCGTAAATTCGCGTTCCAGACGATTGGTTTTTCCTGCCTGACGCCGTTGATTAACGTCGTTATCCTGTTCTTTGCGGTATCCTATGGCGTTGAGGGATTGAATGCGTTTCTGGCAAGCATGCCGGCCTGGGTTATGACAGGCTTGGGCGCTGCAACGTCGATGATGTTGGCGGTCGGCTTCGCAATTCTGACGTCGATGATCTGGAACAATGAAGTCGGCATCTTCTTCTTTGTCGGTTATGTCATGGTGGCTTACTTGGGCATGGCGACTTTGCCGATCGCAATCCTGGGCGCCGCGATCGCGATCACGATGTTCATGGGCGAAAAGCGCAGTATTGATTTAAAGAATTCAATGGCGGCTTCCGCTGCGAAAACAGATGAGGAGGATTTCTTCTAATGGAAAAGAAAGTATTGACGCCGGAAGAAAAGAAAGTTTTAAAATCAATGTTCTTCCGTTCCCATCTGGTTTTTACCAGCTTCAACATGGTAAAAATGGAGGCGAATGGTTTTACGATCACAATGGCTCCGGCGATTGAAAGTATTTATAAAGATGATATGGAAGGCAAGCGGGAGGCGTACCTGCGGCATCAGAACTTCTTTAATACCCACGCCGTTCCGTTCAGCTTCATCGCCGGCTTAGCCTACGCGATGGAAAAAGAGCATAAAGAAAAGAACTCGATCGACGGCCAGACGATTGAAAGCATCAAAGCGGCCCTGATGGGACCGACAGCCGGCATGTTTGACAGTCTGTTCTTCAACTGTCTGCGCATCATTGCCGCGGGGATCGGCATCGGTCTGTGCGCGGAAGGTTCGATTTTGGGTACCTTGATCTTCATCCTGCTCTACGGCGTAACACAGTCCATCGTGAAGTATTTCTTTGTAAACTGGGGTTATGTCTATGGTACTTCGTTTATTGATATGGTGTTCTCTTCAGGCTTGATGGGCGCGTTAACCAAAGCGGCATCCGTGCTGGGTTTAATCATGGTCGGCGCGATGACGGCGCAGATGGTCAGCGTCCCGCTGAACTGGACGTTGAACGTCGGTCAAACATCGGTTGTCATCGGCGATGTATTGAATTCGATCTTCCCGGGCTTGCTCGGCGTCATCCTGTTATTTACACTGGTTCGCCTGATCAAGAAGGGCGCACGCCCGACGCAGCTGATTCTGGGGATCTTCGTGTTCGCCCTGGTCGGCGCCTTCTTCCGAATTTTCTAAAATCAGAGTTTAGGCTATGAAGGACTGAGCTTCATAGCCTGTTTTTCCTTCCGGAGGTGAGATCATGAAAGAGGAAATGATGCTGGCGGGCGTAACGCTGGCGCGTCGGTATACGCGTAAACAAAAAGAGGTATTTCTGGCGGAAGTATGCCGGCAGTGCAGGCAGAGGGGATGGAAGACGGAATTTCAAACCCGGCATTCCCGCATCTTGCATGTATGCAATCTGGTGATCGGCGATCTGGCGCACGCAAAGACCGTGATCGCCTGCGCTTATGACACGCCTTCCCATGCCCATTTGCCGATCCGTTATTATCCGCTGAATCCGCGGAAGAATACGCAGGCGGAAGGCAGGAACCTGGCGCTGGAATGGGGGCTTGGGGCGATCTGTTTTCTGATGGCGGCAGGCGCGGTTTATGCGCTGCGCTCGCTCAGCCCGGCGATGAAAGTCGCTGCCGTTTTGGCGGCGAGTTTGGCGGCTTTGTTTGGCGTCAGTCTGCTGCACAGCCGCGGCAACCGCGTTAATTTCAATCGCAACAGTGCTTCCGTGGCGCTGATCTTGCGCTTAATTCAGGAATGGGATCCGAAATCATCCACAGCGTTGGTGCTGGTCGATCAATGCTGCAATTCCTATGAAGGGCTGAAGCTGCTTAAAGAAGCCTGCCCTTCCCGCGCCGAGGTCATTTTACTGGATTGTCTGGCGCAGGGGGAAAAAGTCGTCTGCGCTCATCGAAAAGGGGTTGACGTCGCGGACTTGCTGGAGGAAGATTGGATTAACAAGGAATATGAGGATCCGGATAACGGCTTGCGATTCTTCGAAAACGGCATGCTGCTGGCTTCCGGCGCGATCGAGAAGCATCAGTTCGTTGTCCGGCATACACGCTCCAATCAGGATTGCCATGTGGATATCCCGCGATTGGAGCAGATTTTGGAAAAATTGAAAGGCAGGATGAAAGCGGAATGAGAAAATTATTGTTTCAGAGTGATGACTATGGCTTAACGGATTCCGTCGCCGATGGAATTCTGAAAGGAATTGATCAGGGAATTATTCGCAATACCGGCTTGTTTGTCAACATGCCCAGCTCAGCCCGGGCTGCGGCGAAAATCCGTGATCGCCAGGGAGTCTGCGTCGGCATCGACATCAACCTGGTTGCGGGACGGCCCGTCAGTGATCCGGCAGAGGTTCCTTCGCTGGTGAATCCAGATGGTCATTTTGTGCCTTCGGTTCAGCGCATGCGCGAGGGTAAAATCACCGGCCGGCAGGGAATGTGCCTGTGCTTTGAAGAGGATCCTTACGACTATGAACAAACGTTGCTGGAAACTGAAAATCAGGTCAAGCGGTTTATTGAATTGATGGGCCGCAAGCCGGAATACTTTCATGGTCATTCGATGGCGACGCCCAACACCCGGAAAGCGGCGCGGGTGATCGCGGAGAAATACGATATTTTGATGACGACAGACGTCATGAGCGGCGGCCAGGTTTCCATGATTCCCTGCACATGGACGCCGAAGCCGTTTCCAATCGAGGATCAGCTGAAAACGGATGTGGAACAGGAATTCTTGAAATCGCTGGAAGCCTCGTTATCCCATGAAATCGGTTATTTTATCTGCCATTGCGGTTTTGTGGAAGAAGATTTGATGAAAGAAACAACCTACACGATGATCCGCATGAAGGATCTGGCAATGGCGACCAGCCCGAGAGTCAGGGCATTTCTGCAGGAACATCAGATTGAATTGATCACTTATCGTGATCTGAAGGAGGGACGTTAATGTTTGTACGATCACAGCGGATTGTCACCGATCAGGGAATTGTGGATGGTATTTTGAATATTGACGAAGGCCGGATTGTGGAGATCCTGCCGCCGACCGCGCGCGTCGCGATCACGGTGGATGCCGGAAATCACCGGATTTTACCGGGAATTATTGATACCCATAATCATGGAACGATGGGCTACGGCCTGATGGGCGATCAGGCTGATCCGGAAGCAACGGTCCGTGGTTACTTGAAGGGACTGGCATCCCAGGGGGTCACAGCGTGTCTGCCAACGGCAGATTTCGGCTTGTTCGAAGCGATAGTCAAAGTGGAGCAGGGACCGATTGACGGCGCAAAGCCGATCGGCATCCACAGCGAAGGTCCGTATTTGAACCGCGTGGGGGAAAAAGGAATTGATACCGGACATCCGGATATTGATTTAGAACATGTCCAGGCGATGATCGACACCGCCCAGGGGATGCTGAAGCTGGTTGCGATCGCACCGGAAATCCCGGGTGCAAAAGAAGCGATTGCGCTGCTGACGTCGCAGGGGGTCCGCTGTGCTTTTGCCCACAGCAACGCGATGTATCAGGAGACATTGGAATCTTTTCAATGGGGGATCACGGTCACGACGCACACTGCCAACGTCATGGCGGGGATTCATCATCGCCGGATGGGCGGTCTGGGCGCCTGTCTGCTTAACGACGAGGTTTACAACGAGCTGATCTGCGATGGTCTGCATGTCGCGAATGAAATGATCGAACTGATGCTGCGGGTTAAAAAGAATCCGTTTGACAAGTTCATGATGGTTTCCGACAATGTGCCGATGGCGGGAGCGCCGATCGGCCGGTATCATCTGTCCGGCATGTTCGATGTGAATATTGATGAAAAGGGTTATTGTTTATCGGATACCGGAAGGTTGTGCGGTTCAACGCTGCCGGTGATCCGCGGTATCCGCAATCTGGCGGAGAATCTGCATCTGCCGCTGACGGAAATCGTGAAAATGAGCTCGCGCAATCCAGCGCAGGTCTACGGCGCACCTCAGAAAGGCCGGCTGGCAGCGGGCATGGATGCGGACTTCATCATCATCGACGAGGATTATCAGGTTCTGAAAACCTTCAGCGAAGGGCGATGTGTGTATGATGCTGAGAAAGACATGGATTTGTTCAATCCGGATTTTCTGAAGGCTTGCGCAGCGGAGTAAACCGTTAAAATAGAAATCGAGGCATAAAAAAGAATGGGGATCATGAAACCGGATCGCCCGTTTGTCCTGGAGGACAGGCGGAAGCCATCGCGGATGTTCAACGAACTCCATTCTTTTTTGTTGAAATCAAGGCCGGCCCTGCGCATGGGAAGGATGCCGGCTTTTAGCCTTCTGAATGACGCCGGTATTGCCAGAATGGTCGATCCGGCAGGCGTCAGCAGAGATGATTTATTGGATAATGTGCGGTTTCACATCGCTGGGAATCAGACATTCATAGGTCTGCCCGGCCAGCCGTTCATCAAATTCAGCTTTTGCCTTTACTATGATTTCCGGCTGCTCAAAGCATTTCTCGACTGCTTTTGCCATGACTTCCGCCGCCAGCATCATCCCCTTGTAGGCCAGTGTGGATTTGCCCTGGGCAACCCATTGCCAGGTATGCCCGCCCGCGCCGTAGCTGTAGCAGGCGGTGTTGATCTGAGCTGTCGGCACAACCCAGCTGACGTCGCCGACGTCGGTTGATCCCATCGAACATTCGTCAACACAGCGGTGGCGCAGCACGATATCGCAGATATCGCTGTTCTGGATGTTGGCGATCAGCGTCTTTGGCTCGGCGATGACGGCTGTGACCTCGCTTTCCGGATCGAGCGGATAGGTATCGCGGAATTGTTTGGCGTAAGCGCGTTCAGCTTCGGTATACTCCGGAGCGCCAACCTCAAAGAAGGCCTCTTCCAGAACCTGTTCCAGCGTGAAGTTCGGAATGACGTTGCTTAAGCCTTCGTCAAAGACGACATCGCAGGTTGTGCCGGTCATCAGCGCGGCGCCTTTGGCGATATTGATCACACGTTCATAAAGCTTCTGACATTTTGGATTGGTCGTGGAGCGGACGAGGTATTTGACCTCTGCTTCCGCCTGAACGACATTCGGGGAAATCCCGCCGGCATTGGTGTAGGCGTAGTGGACGCGTTCTTTAGAGTCCATGTGTTCGCGCAGGTAATTGACGCCGACGCTCATCAGTTCGGCAGCGTCCAGCGCGCTGCGGCCCGCTTCCGGATTGCCTGCGGCATGACTGGAAACGCCGTGAAAACGGAAATAACATTGAATGCAGGACTGATGAGAGCCGGAAGATACGACGTTAAGCGCGGATGGATGCCAGGTGATCGCGGCATCGGCGTCCGCAAAGAACCCGTCGCGCGCCAGATAGGCTTTGCCGCTGCCGCTTTCCTCTGCCGGACAGCCGACCATTTTGATCGTCCCCGGCAGCTTGTTCTTTTCCAGATAGTCTTTGACGATCATCGCGGCGGCGATCGACCCGACACCTAACAGATGATGACCGCAGCCATGGCCGGTCGCCATGCCTTCGATCGGTTTGTATTCGGCGACGTCCGCTTCCTGACTCAGGCCGTAAAGTGCGTCAAATTCCGCTAACAGACAGATTACCGGCCGGCCGCTGCCCCAGACTCCGACAAACGCCGTATCCATGCCGCAAAGACCTTCAGTTACCTGGAAACCTTCCCGGCGCAGGAAACCGCTCATGGCCTTCGCTGATTTGTGTTCCAGAAAACCGGGTTCAGCGTAGCCCCACAGTTCTTTCTGCAATTCATATAATGCTTGATTCTGCGTCTTCGATAACACGGTAGAACCTCCTTCACTCATTAAAAAAATGATACTCTGGGAAAGCAGAAAAGTAAAGAAAACCGTTTCCAAATTGCTTTTTTCAATCTCACTTCCCAACGGCAGGAAAAGCTGCCTGTTCATGATTTGTAAGATTCTGTCTGCGGATCGCCCGTTCTCTTTTAAATTTGATTGTGCTATACTGGGAGTATTCAGGAGGTCTTGTATGCTTAAAATTTACAATAAACAGGCGCTGACCCGCAATGAGCGGTTTATTCGGGCAGTTGGATATGGCGTTGGGGCGACTGTGGGACTGACAATTCTTTATGGTCTGATCGCGCGGTTTCTCATGTTCGAATTCTCAGTGGTTTACCTGGCGTTCGGTTATGCAATCGGCACGGTCATCCGTAAATATGGCCGCGGGGTACAGGTGCGGTTTTCTGTGCTGGCGGCCGTGCTGGCGGTACTTTGTTTCCTGTTTGGCGATATGATCGCTTATTTCGGCTTTGGTGTGTTTACGATGGGATTTCAGTTCTTTATGCTTGCGTTCAGGATGGTGCTGCAGAGCCTGATCGGCACAAGCATGAGCGCGCTGTTGTCACTGATGTTCCGCATCGGCGGAGTTTATCTGGCCTATACGACTTCCCGCTTTGTCTAAGCGGCAGGACTAGTCAGGAAAAGAGGGACAGACATGTTTTATCGGGAGAGCTGGGTTGAGGTCGATCTGGATCAGATCAAAGAAAATATCCGCTGGCTGCGCCGGCAGACGGACCGGCAGTTTATCGCGGTGATCAAGGCCAATGGCTATGGCGTTGGCGATGGTCCGGTTGCACGGGCAGCCTTGGAAGCGGGGGCCGCGATGTTGGCAGTATCGAGCTTGGATGAGGCGTTGTCGCTGCGGTATCAGGGGATCACAGCGCCGGTTTTAATTCTGGGCGTTGTGGATCCGTCCCAAGCGGAGCTGCTTCTGCGGTATGATCTGGCGGTGCCGGCGGTATCGCTAAAGTGGGTCAAGGAGCTGGTTCAGGTCCCGGTCAAGGGTTTGAGAGTACATTTAAAGGTGGATACCGGCATGCACCGCATCGGCACGGAGAATCTTGACGAACTGCGGGCGATGCTAACGCTGCTGCAGGACAGCGGCGCCTTGGTGGAAGGCATTTTCACCCACTATGCCTGCTCGGATAATCCGGACAATGAGATGACGGACGATCAGGCGGCCCGTTTCGAGCGGATTGTTCAGGCCTTGAACACGCCTTTTCGCTGGGTGCACAGCAGTAATTCCGATGCAGCGGTGCATTATCCGAAGGCGCCCGGCAACGCGGTGCGCTGCGGACTGGCAATGTTCGGCGTGACTTCCTACGCGACGCCGCTGAAGCCGTGCGTCAGCTTATACAGCCGATTGATTTATGTCAAGGCGTTGCCGGCGGGGCAGCCGGTGGGCTATGGGGCGACCTATACGACGCAGAAAGAGGAATGGATCGGAACCTTGCCGATCGGGTATGCTGACGGCTGGATTCGCAAGCACCAGGGACGGCAATGCTGGATTGAGGGAGAAACCGGCGAATTTGTCGGACGAATCTGCATGGATCAGGCGATGATCCGGCTTCCGCACGCCTTTCCGGTAGGGACGAAGGTCGAACTGTTCGGTCCGCATGTTCCGCTGGAACAGGTGGCGCGGGAGTTGGGAACGATTCCGTATGAAGTTCTGACTTTGCTGAGCGACCGACTGGCGAAGGTCTATCTTGAAGACGGTCGGATCCGGGAAGTCGCTAATCCGCGGCTGGATCGGTTGATGTTGGAAAAATAATCATTGAACCTTCCGTAATCCACAGGATTGCCGAAGGTTTTTTTGTCGTTTTAAGTTGATTTTCATACTGATGCTGCAAACGAGAATTTGAGTTGGAAGGATGGATGCAAGTTTGTTTGGAATTTTTCTATCCGTGAGAAATATCGCGGGAAAAGAGCTGTTATAAAGGGAATGGAACGATTTGAGACAAAAACAGGACAAAAAAAATCGAAAAATTTGTAGAAATTTCTGAAATCCGGGAGGATTTCAGAAAAAAAGCGCAATAGTAATAGTAGGAGGAAATAATTACCATGATTATGAATGTAAAAATTACCTGTTTTCCAACCTTGACGCAGCGCCGCGAGCTTTGCGCCTTAAGCCACAATGCGGCGCAGTTCCGCGAAGAATTGTTTGACGCGATGATTCATCATCCCCAGCGGATTGAAGACGCGCCGCTGCCGGAGGCCTACCAGTCGCTGCCGACGGCGATGCTTCAGCAGGTCTGGAAACAAGCCCAGCGGATGAAAGCCGGATCCAAAAGGGATCAATATCGGATTCGCCGTACGTTGCCATCCTGCCAATGGAAACGTACGGAAATGGAAGTTCGGGAAAATCAGCTGGTTCTGGATTCGATTACCCAGCCTGTTTACTACATCGCGCCAGTCGCCCAACGACATTTGATGAAGCAGGGAGAAGTGGTGAAAATTACGTTAAAGGAAGCGGAGGATCAATGGGCAGCCGTGCTCTGTCTGTTGATCGACGAAAGTAAAAAAGGGCTCTCTGAAGTAGAGAAGCCCATGAAAGGAAAGGTATAGTCTCAAATAAGACTGTCGGACCTGAAAGGAATTGGGCCTGATTGCCGTAAGTGTTTTGTCGCGCTCAGAAGGTAAGCGATTGATAGACTTCGTGATCCTCGGTCATGATCGTAAATCCGTTTTCGTCCAGCAGTCCGTAGGTATGCGGTGAATTTTGTTTTGGCAGCGTGATCGAGCCGGGATTGAGCAGCGTAATTCCGTTTTCCTGACGAATGACAGGAACGTGGATATGTCCAAACAAATAGATATCGCCGGGGAAGCTGTGCGGGGGCGGATCAAGCGGAAACAGATGACCATGCGTCGCCGTAATCCGGTGTCCGCCCAAAAAGAGGGTCGCGCAGTCGCGCTGAATATCAAAATTCAAAAGCATCTGATCTACTTCGGCGTCGCAGTTGCCGCGGACGGCGATGATTTTATCGGCAAGCGGATTGAGCAGCGCCGCGACTTTCTGGGGATTGTAGCCCTGCGGCAGCGGATTGCGCGGGCCGTGATAGAGGATATCACCCAGCAGCAGGATTTGATCTGGTTTATGCCGGGTATAAGCTTCAAGCGCTTTTTCCATATAGTCGGCAGAACCGTGAATATCAGAAATGACTAAAAATTTCATAGCTTGTCCTCCTTATCGCCTGCATTATATCATGATCAGGAGAGACAGTGAGAATTTCTTTGAAATTGCCGTGGAAAAATGAAACTTGAATCCCTCCCGGACACCTTGTATACTAACTGTATGAGGGGGACTCAGGATGGATAAATTGGAGATCTACAATCAGTTAAAGGAAGAAATTATCGATCTGAAAATCGAACCGGGAGCGTTGATCAGCGAAAATGAAATCTCGCGGCGATTCCAGGTGTCCCGAACCCCGGTTCGCGATGTATTCCTGCGGTTGTGCAACGACGGCTTGCTGGAAGTCCTGCCGCAGCGGGGAACGAAGGTATCGCTGATTGATATGGAATTGGTCATGGCGACGATCAACATGCGCACGATCGTGGAAATTCAGATTCTGAAAGATGGTATCGAACGGAGAACGCCCGCCCAGCTGCAGCAGCTGAAAACAGATTTGGCCCATCAGCGGGAAGCGATTGCGAAGCAGCGGACGCCGGATGAATTCTACGCGTTGGACAGCGAATTTCACGAGCATATCTTTGCGATCGCCGGTCAGCGGGCCATGTGGCAGATTATCAATCAGATGAAAGTACATTATTCGCGTTTCCGAATGTTGGACGTCAAAGCCAATTTCTCAATGAATGAATTGCTTCATGAACATGAGGAAATTGTGGAAATTGTGGAAAAGCGCCAGCGGGAGCGCTGCGGTGAAGTCATGCGGTATCATCTGGAAGGTGGTGTGCGGCGGCTGCATGATCGGATTCAGGGGGAATTTAGTCGATATTTTAAACTCCCGCAGGTGGAAGAAGAAGCGTAACGTAGAAGGAAAAAACGAAGGCTTTCTTCAATGGAAACCAGGAAAAAACGAGGTATAAGCAGCAGTTGATGTCGAAATTCTGCGCTGTGGGACTTGGAGCTTCAGTCTGTTTTCTGTTAGTCTGTTGCGTAATTGAACATGTCAAGCTTGTTTGAATGAGCGGCTGGGAAGCGGATACCCCAGCTTTTTCTTTGCGAAACGGGATATTCTGCCTGTTGAGGCAGCCCGCACGGACGAAGGATTTAAGAATAATATGGAGCAGGATAGAAACGTGGCAAAGCGGCAGAGACTAGGGAAAGAGGCGAAGGGGATGGCGGAAAACAAGGGATTTCGGCCGTTTCGGGAAGCGGCACGGAATGAAGCGGATCAGCTGACGGCAGCAATGGAAGACTATCTGGAAATGATATACCGGCTGCAGCAGGAAAATCAAACGCTCCGGGTGTCCGCCATGGCCAGCGCACTTCAGGTGGGACGCAGTTCGGTCAGTAAAATGCTGCGTAAATTGGCGGCCGAAGGTTTTTTGATTGTGGAAAACTATGGGGACGTGCAGTTGACAGAGAAAGGTTGGAAGCAGGGAAAAGCCTTGCTGGAGCGGCATCAGCGGGTAGCTCGATTTCTGCAGTTGGCAGGCATTAAAGCGGAACAACTGCTGGAAGAAACGGAAAAACTGGAACATATGAGTTCGCCGGAAACTTTGCGGTGTCTGGATCTGCTCGTCGATTATTTCGATCAGGATGCTGCCGCGGAGGCCCGGTTGGAACAATTCCGGTCGGAAGCGATGCGCCTGGGGGAAACGGCTCCCGCGGTCAATGAAAATGACGATCAGTTGAACCATTAACCAGTCGTGTTGGTGAGCAAGACAGGAACATCTCTGTCTGATCTGGCAATGTTGGCTGTACTCGTCGAAGCTGACTGTATTACTGTTGTCCGAACTTTCAATTCATGATGCTGCAGAGCGGAGAAAAAAGTCAATTAAAAAGAAAAAAGACCAATCCTTTAACGGTCCTTACTCAGTTTTGAGGCGGGTCTTAGAATTTTTGCGCAAAGTAGCAGGGAGGATCAAACTATAAGCTTGATCCTCCCTGCCCTTAATTTTTTACGCAAGTTTGAGTAAGTTCCCCTTCAAAAGCCAGCCTCTGTTTTGAAACGGAATTTGTCTTTCACTCTTTCTTTTCAGAAAGAAAACAGATTCTTTTTTTCTAAAGTCTTATTTTAAATCGTAGCGGGCTACTTCATAATTCAGCTTCCGCAAGCCTTCGATCAGATCAGGGAGAATCTGCATGTTGGTATCTGAGACTGCGTGCAGAAGATAAATGGCGCCGGGATGTGCGTTATCCAGATTTTTCTTCAGCGCAGTTGCCGGATCCGGCTGATCGGCGACATTGTAATCGTAGTAAGCATACGACCACAGCACATTTTGATAGCCTAATACGTTACATAAGGCCAGCGACTGCTCGTTAAATTCTCCCTTCGGCGGCCGGACCAGCGTCATCTTGTATTGGAATTGATCCAACAACAGCGCGTCCAGCTGCATAATCTCATCGTAAACTTTCTCAATGCTGATCGTCGGGAAGGAGTGATGATGATAGCTGTGATTGCCGATCACATGACCTTCATCAATCATTCGCTGGATTAAATCCGGATTTTCCAATACATATTGGGATGTGACGAAGAAGACGGCGCTGACGTTTTTCTCTTTCAGCGTATCCAGAATCTTCGGTGTATTTCCGTTTTCGTAGCCATTGTCAAAGGTCAGATAGACCTTCTGATCCGGCCGCCCGACAAAGACGGCGTCATAAGCTTTATACTTTTGATTCGCGAGCACCGCGTCTGCGGGCTGGCCGTTTTCATCTTTGTCTTTGCCCAAGCCCCACGCATGCATCCGGGCGTCCAGCGTACTGAATTGCGAAAAGTCGATATCAGTTTCCGGAATATTGATTTCCGGAACATCATCGGTTATGGACCCGACCCTGGCCGTTGGATCCTCGTTTCCGGGCTGACTCTGGCATCCGCTTAAGAAAAGCAGACTGATTAAAATGACATAGGGTATTCTTTTCATCCGTTCACCTTCATTTCCTGTACCGTTAGTATGGCAACTGTTCAACAAATTCAGAGCTGTCTATTTTTGGTAGAATTTTGTCGCCTTCCGGTCGTGAAACGGTTGAATTGGAGGGGATCTTGAGTATAATAAAAATGAATTCCCACAATCCGGATTGTCACCTCGCAAGGAGATCGTAACGGACTTCTATCCGATGGATGGCATTTTGGCAGGGATTCTCGAATTTCAGTACGTTGCATCCCGGGAAGGGAGTGACAGGAGGAAAACAGAAAATATGAAATCGAAACAGAAGACGAAGAACATGGTGCTGCTGGCGTTGTTCGGCTGCATCGAAATTGTGCTGATGCTGACGCCGTTAGGCTACATTCCGATCGGTCCGGTGCGGGCGACGACGCTGCATATTCCGGTCATTCTGGCAGGAGTTCTGATGGGGCCGAAAGCCGGGAGCGCAATCGGCTTGATCTTCGGGATCAGCAGTGTGATTGTCAACACCCTGACGCCGACGGTGACCTCGTTTGTCTTTTCACCGTTTTACTCGGTTGGCGAATTTCACGGCGGATTGGCGAGTTTGATCATTGCGATCGGACCGCGGGTTTTGTTGGGCTGGCTGGCCGGTGTGTTGTTTACCTTGCTGATGAAAACGACGAAGAAGATCAATGTCAGTCTGATTCTGGCAGCGCTGATCAGTACGTTGACGCATACGGCTCTGGTCATGCTGGGGATTTATGTTTTCTTCGGCTCGGCGTATGCCGCGGTAAAAGGGGTTGCGCTGTCAGGGTTGGCGGCGTTGTTGCTGGGCGTGGTCATGACGAACGGACTTTTGGAAATGGCGATCGGCGCTGTGATTGTCCTCGCGGTCGGCCGGGCTCTGCTGCCGCTAACAAAAGGGAAGATGAAAAAGCCAGCTGGGGAATGATCGTAATCATTAAAGACATAGATCCGTTGAGGCATCAGCCTAAGAGTTTGATGAAAAAGAAAAAACCGTTTCTGACGGCAGGGAGGAACTGATGAAGAAAACTGTGATTTTAGGCGTCACCGGCGGCATTGCCGCGTACAAAGCGGCACAGCTGACAAGTGATTTAAAAAAGAGGGATTTGGACGTTCACGTGATCATGACCCGCAATGCGACGGAGTTTGTCAGCCCGCTGACTTTTGAAACGCTGAGCGGTCATCGAGTCAGTGTGGATACATTTGATCGGAATTTCGAATATCATGTTCAGCACGTCTCCCTGGCGAAACAGGCGGATGTGTTTGTGATCGCTCCAGCGACGGCGAATGTGATCGCCAAACTGGCTCAGGGACTGGCGGACGATATGCTGACGACGACTTTTCTGGCCTGCAGCTGCACGAAAATCATCTGCCCGGCGATGAATACCGGAATGCTGGAAAATCCGGCGACGCAGGAAAATCTGCGGTTGTTGAAGGCGCGGGGAATGCGGATTGTAGAGGCGGACAGCGGTTTACTGGCGTGCGGCGACGTCGGCAAAGGGAGGCTGGCGCCATTGGATGTGATCGAGGATGAGATTGAACAGGCTTTGATCACGGAGAAGCCGCTGGCAGGATTGAAGGTGCTGGTCAGTGCCGGGCCGACCCAGGAGGCTTTGGATCCGGTCCGGTATCTGACGAATCATTCCAGTGGAAAAATGGGATATGCGATTGCCAAAGCTGCGCGGAACTGGGGCGCGGAGGTTACGTTAGTCCATGGTCCGACCGCTTTGCCTGCTTTGCGCGGGGTAGAGGACCAGCCGGTGACTTCCGCACAGGCGATGGCCGAAGCTGTGTTCAGCCGGGCTTCCGAATCAGATCTGATTATCAAAGCGGCGGCGGTGGCGGATTATACGCCGGTGGAAACGGCTTCGGAAAAAATAAAAAAGACAGATGGGGAATTCCAGCTGACATTAAAGCGAACGCAGGATATCCTGAAAGCCGTAGGCGAGAGAAAGCGGAGTGATCAGGTATTGTGCGGCTTCGCGATGGAAACCGAGCAGCTGTTAGCGCGGGCGCGTACAAAGTTGGCATCCAAGCATGCTGATCTGATCGTCGCGAACGACCTGCGGGAAAGTGGAGCTGGCTTTGGAATCGATACAAACCGGGTCACGGTGATCACCGCCCAGGGTGAAGAAACGCTGCCGCTTATGCGCAAGGAAGATCTGGCCTATGAGCTGCTGAAGCGTTGTCTGGTAATCTTGAAAGAGAAAAGGGAGAAATAGCCTATGTTGATGACTTTGGATGTTGGGAATACCAATATCACAGTCGGCGTGTTTGATCATGACGACTTAAAAGCGACATTTCGGATGACGACGAAAACGCCGCGGACTTCGGATGAATTGGGAATGGTATTGTGGACGATGTTGTCAACCCGGTTAATTGACAGTTCCCTGATTCACGACGTCGTAATTTCCAGCGTTGTTCCCAAAATCATGCATTCTTTGGAAAGTGCGGTGATTAAATATTTTCATTGTACACCGCTCATCATTGGCCCGGGTGTCAAAACAGGAATTTCCGTGAATTCAGAAAATCCGAAAGAAGTGGGGGCCGACCGGATTGTGAACGTCGCGGCTGCTTATCACTTGTATCATCAGGCGTGTCTGGTCATTGATTTCGGTACGGCCACGACCTATGACTATATTTCCGGCAAAGGGGTGTTTGAATATACTGTGATTTCACCTGGAATTGAGATTGCAGCCCAGGCTTTGTGGTCGATGACGGCGAAATTACCGGAAATTGAGATTATCAAGCCGGAGCGTGTTTTAGCAAAAAATACTGTTTCAGGAATGCAGTCGGGGTTGGTCTATGGTTATATTGGACAGGTAGAATATCTTGTGCGTCGGATTAAAGAGGAACTAAACCAGCCGCAGCTGAAAGTGATTGCCACGGGAGGGTTGGGCCGTATTTTGGTGAAGGAAACGAACTGCATTGATGAATATGATCCGGATTTGGCGTTTAAGGGAATGAAGATTATTTATGATAAAAATCAGAAGGGGAATCGGGAATGAAGCGTGAATTAATTCTTGCGAGTCAGTCGCCGCGCCGGCGAGAGCTTTTGGAACGTTGCCATATTCCGTTTCGCGTCGAGGTTGCGGATATTGATGAAGCATTGAATTCGGATATTCCGCTGGAAGCGGCGATGGAGGAGTTGGCGTGGCGAAAAGCGTACACTGTGTTTGAACGATATCCGGAAGCGGTAGTGATCGGTGCGGATACGATCGTGGTGCTGGAGCGGCAGATTTTAGGGAAACCTGAAGATGCGGAAGAGGCGAAAGCGATGCTTACACGGTTATCGGGGAAAACGCACCAGGTTATGACCGGCGTATGTTTGCTTTCCGCTGATCAGAGGATTTGTTTCTGCGATGTGAGTGATGTGGAATTTTATCCATTAACGGCAGAGGAGATTGAAGCTTATGTAGCGACGGGCGAGCCGTTGGATAAAGCGGGGGCGTATGGAATTCAGGGAGAGGGATTTTTTCTGGTGAAGAGAATTATTGGTGATTTTTACTCAATTATGGGATTCCCGGTTGCGCGTGTCCTGCGAGCTTTGAAAAAATTTGATTTCTGAAAAAAGACTGTTGCATTTTTTATAAGTAACTGATATTATATTAAATGCCTGCCGATATAGTTCAATGGTAAAACGGAGCAATGGTAATGCTCAGTTCCCAGTTCAATTCTGGGTATCGGCACCAGTTAACGATAAAGCCCTTAGTTAAGGGCTTTTTTGATTCCTTAGTTTTCCATTCGTACCAAAATCGTACCACTTTTTGAATTTTTATGATTTTGGTCGATGTTTTGAGTTTTTATGAATAATGGGGTTGAATATAGACAATCGTGTTGGTTTCATGGTTGTCGGAGTTTTGATTTTTCAAGTTCTGCTAGCTGAACTCTTTTGTTTAAGTTATTGATTTACTTTTTTGTAAAGCAGATTAGCGGAGCAATTTAATAATAACCGATACAATGTTTGACATGAGTTTTCCAATAAAACATTTCTGTGTTGGAGCAAATCTTACTTATTCTTAAGCGAGACTTTTTTGTTCAATCTAATTAATTCACATGATTTGAAAAAGTTTTAATTCATACGCTGCTTGTGCTCAGAAACTGATATTTATAATTTCAATCCACGCACCGCGTGAGCGATGCGAACTCTACAGACCAATCTTCACCATCGTAGTTAACGGATTTCAATCCACGCACCGCGTGAGCGATGCGAACCTCAACGGGCGTCATGAGTGTTTCC
Source organism: Holdemania sp. 1001302B_160321_E10 (assembly GCF_015552275.1). Classification (NCBI taxonomy): domain Bacteria; kingdom Bacillati; phylum Bacillota; class Erysipelotrichia; order Erysipelotrichales; family Erysipelotrichaceae; genus Holdemania; species Holdemania sp. 1001302B_160321_E10. Next base: position 20,167 of record NZ_JADNEM010000008.1, read on the forward strand.
GCAGCTATGATTTCAATCCACGCACCGCGTGAGCGATGCGAACTCAAAGTTTATGAGATCGTCATTATCAACAAAAGATTTCAATCCACGCACCGCGTGAGCGATGCGAACTTGCAGATAATCCCACGCCGCTCCGGCGGCCCTATTTCAATCCACGCACCGCGTGAGCGATGCGAACAGAATTGCTTTATAACTGTATTGGCAATGAGTTATTTCAATCCACGCACCGCGTGAGCGATGCGAACCGCAAATAAGAAACTCAATGACTTTTACTTGTTTCCTATTTCAATTCTATGATAAACAATCTTGGATACACTTGCAATATTTCCTTCAATTTTCACATCTTTCCGGTGCGAACCTCCCTGGATTTTCATGTTCACTTCTGGTTCGCACCAGAATATCCTCAATTTTTATTGAAAATATTCATTACTAATTTTAGGAAAAGGCCAGGTTTGTCTCCAATAAGACATTCCTGACCTTTATCAGTTTTTAATAATAAGCATCATTCAATAAGCTAAACCAGAAAGTTCCCAATCCTTCAGCGGATAAAGATAATTTTCCTTCTCGATTGATAAGACATTCCTGACGTATAAAAGAATCAATTTCACTTTGTATACACTCTGTATATCCTTCAGCGGCAGCTTGCTGGTCCAATAATAACTGCCCGCGAAGTTTTCGCATAGCCATTTCTTCCGAAGATAAAGCCTGAGGATTTTCAATTAACTGCTGACAATTATCAGCTTCCTTTATATAAGTTTCCAAGTTTCGTGTGTTCCTGTACTGATAACCATCAAAGCATGAATAAGCATCTAAACCAAAGCCAACAACCTCGCCTTGCAACCATAATTGACTTAAGAACTGATCTTGGCACTCCTTTTTACAATAAAGTCCTGGCGCATAAGCAATCCACCCCTGCTCTTTTAAATACGCATCTGTGGAAAGTAACATTCGACGCTGTAATTTTTGATCAGCTTGTCCTCTTGGTCCTAAATACGGCCGCAGCATCAGATGATCCGGCTCCATTTCCAAACAAGAACGCAATGTGCGCTTTAAAGAAACAAACGTCTGTCCAGGAATTCCCAGATCTAATACCATAGAAACATTATTAACCCGGAATTTATCCAAAAATAAGACCGCATTTTGAACATCCGACAGGATAAACGGAACTTTCAATGTCAGCAATTCTCGTGGTTGCAGCGAATGAACTCTTAGTTGGAAACGAGTAGGCTGTCCATGATTCAATTCACTTAATAAAGGGACACATACGGTATTGGGCAACGTTTCAATGCTCACCTCGCAGAAATCCGCTAGCCGATATTCCTGCCGAATTTGATGCAATAACATTCCTAATTTATCCGCGTTCATGATCGTTGGATATCCAGCAAACTTTACTGCAGTAAAAGTAACATCTTGAAAATCAGCCACAGCACTGTGGATCTCACGGCTCAACGCTTCCACATAATCCAGCTTAGTTTGTGAATCCCCAAGAATCTGAAAAGGATGCGCTAAGTTTTCTTCCTGCAGACAGAATGGAAAATTGATCGCCATGACCATCGTTTTGTTTGTATTCATCTATCAAAAATCCTCTCCTATTTTCTTTTCGTTCATTATATCACGAATTGCCACTGAAAAAAGAAGATCACGATTTTCAATCAGTCGCTAAAAATGTTCAAATAGTCTTTGTACGAGAATCTGCTTTTCTGAATCCGGATTGTTTGGTCTCTGAAATTACGGGATGATAACGTAAAGATTTCACAAGGAAACACAAGGAGGGGAAGGATGATGATCAGAGTGTCGCTGATAGAAGATTCTCTGCCGGAAATCCAACGCATGGAGGAAATTCTGAATCGGATCCAGCATGATGAAAAGCTAAACTTGCAAATTACTGTATTTCAGGACGGTGAAAGTTTTTCCTCCATACCTCCGCATTCTTTTGATCTTGCGTTATTGGATATCCAAATGGATAAAATGGATGAAACGCAGGCAGCCGCTAAAATCAGAAAACAGGATGAGGATCTGATCATTATTTTTATTTCGAATCTTGCCCAATATCCGTTATGCAACACAAAGTAGCTTACAGCGGGGCAAAGGTTTCCTATCTGATCCATTGCGGTGGTTAGAATACATGGTCATGCAATTCGCAATTCTATAACTATCAGGGAAATAATATTAAATTTGTCCACAAATACATTGTTAAATATATGCAGGAACATGGAGCCGAGTGGTTCTTCGAGCATACCGGTGTTGTCTTAATTCAGGCGGATGACAGGACAGTCATGGGGTTAATTGCAAGGAATACCGTCGGCGAATACATTAATTCACAGCGAGCAAAGGTGTTATCTTAGCCGCCGGTGACTTCATTGGCGATCCGAAAATGTGCTGAGCTTTACTGAATGAAGGCATGGAATGGGCAGAGCGTATGGAAAAAGGCTGAAGATTGAGCGAGCACGACGATTCGTGTAGGAATCGGTCATAAAATGGGCTGTTGGGCTGGCGGCATGATTGAAGATTCCCCGCGTGGATAGATGGCGCTGCGAGGCGGTGTAAGCGGTCCTTGGGGAACCTGTCCGGTGTTGATGCTGAATGTTGAAGGTACACGTTTCTGCAACGAAGGCGCAATCAGTCAGCTGGGTTCCGTATCTAAACGTCAGCCGGCAGGCTTAGCTTGCTATGTCACGGATGCGAACTGGAGCGAAACTGTAGCGAAGGCGCCGCTGGATCACGGAGCGCCTAACTTTGGCATGGATGATTTTTACGATGTATTGAAAGCCGATATGGATGCGGTTGAGATCGGCAATCCGGAAGGCTCGACAGTCACCGGGGCAAATCTGGCAGAACGGAAAATGATGAAGGGTACGGTTTTTGCTGCCAATACGCTGGAAGAATTGGCAGACTTGTTAGGTTATGAGGGGGAAGCAAAACAGAATTTTCTTGACAGTATTGCGCATTATAATGAGTTATGCCGAGGGAGATACAGATTATGGCAAAGATAAAGAATTCATGATCCCGATTGAAAAAGCGCCGTTCTATGGCGGAGCTGGAAATTTAGGTCATGGCGGCAACCCGTCAATGGTTACGTTGTCGGGACTGGTTACGGATGCCGAACAAAACGTGCTGAATACACAATGGGAAAAGATCGGCAACCTGTATGCGGCGGGTAATTGTTTAGGTGGCCGTTATGGCTTAGGTTACAGCACGCCGATGGCAGGCAACTCAGTCGGTATGGCAATGACCCATGGTTGTCTGGCAGGGCATACCTGCTGAAAAAATAGATATGATTTTCTCCATTCTGACTTTGTTGGGATGGAGTTTTTCTTTTTGTTTTCCTGCGGACTGTTATAATAAAGAAAAGGGAGGGCCTTAAAATGATGGATGAAAAGCGTATACAGACACTTATTCGGGAAGGCCGGCAGTTTTTGCATTGTCAGAGTATTGCAGATCAGGATGATTTTGTATCTGATCAGCAGTTGAAGAAACCGCAGCCGCCACTCGTGAAGGCTGCGATAAGCGAACAGAGAATAATACTGCCGCATAATTTTGAAGATTTGGATATTGATGGGAATTTTACTGAGATTTTATCAAGACGGCATAGTTCTCGTGTTTTTACTCAGCAGCCGATCAGTTTGCTTCAATTATCGTATTTATTATGGGTAAGTCAAGGGGTGAAAGAAATTCGTGGAAAGCGATATGCGACATTGCGAACGGTGCCATCCGGCGGTGCTCGTCATGGATTTGAAACGTATTTGATTGTGCGGATGTGCGAAGGATTGGATTGTGGAGTTTATCATTATTTGCCGATGAAGCATGCGCTTGAATTTTTACATAGAATAGATAATGAAGAGCAGATGATTTCGGATTCACTGTGCGGACAGCGCTGGGCGAGCAAAGCGAGTGTTGTTTTCTATTGGTCGCTGGTAGCCTATCGTTGCGAGTGGCGATATGGGATTCGAGCGCATCGAGTGGCATTGATCGATGTGGGACATGTTGGACAGAATTTATATCTGGGCTGCGCCGCGCTAAATTTAGGGATTTGCGGGATTGCGGCGTTTGATGATAAAGTTTGCAGTGACATTTTTGGATTGGATAAAGATGAGGAATTTATTATTTATACTGCACCTGTAGGAACGATTAGTTCTGCGGATATTGAGAAAGAAAAAGGTTTCTATCGATTTGTGGAAGAAGAAGGTTTTTAAGTGCGAACGTGAAGTGAACATAGAAATCCTGGGAGGTTCGCACCGGGAAAATGTGAAAATTAAAGAAAATATTGCAAGTGTACCCAAGATTGTTTATCATAGAATCGAAATAGGAAACAAATAGAAGTCATTAAGTTTCTTATTTGCCGTCGCATCGCTCACGCGGTGCGTGGATTGAAATGCGGTCTCGTTTATATAGCTGATCAACAATTAAGTCGCATCGCTCACGCGGTGCGTGGATTGAAATACCATTGATATAAAAAAGCTTAAAAGCCTGCTACACGTCGCATCGCTCACGCGGTGCGTGGATTGAAATCGCCATGGCTGGATGTCATAACAGCCATACGGGGTCGCATCGCTCACGCGGTGCGTGGATTGAAATTTTTTATACTAACATTAAAAGCTATTCTATTATGGGTCGCATCGCTCACGCGGTGCGTGGATTGAAATTGTTTGTGGCGGTATTCTTCCAACAAGTGCATCTGTCGCATCGCTCACGCGGTGCGTGGATTGAAATAAAGCCTTCAACTATCACAAAACCGTCCACGACACGTCGCATCGCTCACGCGGTGCGTGGATTGAAATTGTGTCATTGTAGATTGATTCGATGCGTTCTTGGGTCGCATCGCTCACGCGGTGCGTGGATTGAAATATCTTTCTTGAATTTAAGACGGCCATCTCCGCCGGGTCGCATCGCTCACGCGGTGCGTGGATTGAAATTCAGAGGTTCCTTCTTCTGTTTGGGATCCGGTCAGTCGCATCGCTCACGCGGTGCGTGGATTGAAATCGGGTTTATGATTGAGACCGACATCAAAGATTATGAGTCGCATCGCTCACGCGGTGCGTGGATTGAAATCTTTCCATACGTGCGCTCCAGCCAGGAACCTTCGTCGCATCGCTCACGCGGTGCGTGGATTGAAATCGGCGAGGCAAACTTAGCGGCAAGTAATGCTTTGTCGCATCGCTCACGCGGTGCGTGGATTGAAATTGGTTCGTGGGCTAGTTATTCGTTGGAAAAAAAAGGTCGCATCGCTCACGCGGTGCGTGGATTGAAATCCTGTCTCTTCCTGCCATTTCATTATCCTCTCTTTGTCGCATCGCTCACGCGGTGCGTGGATTGAAATGATTCCCTGATTGATCTGTGCTTCGTCGCCGTATGGTCGCATCGCTCACGCGGTGCGTGGATTGAATAGATGGGAGTCTCAATAACGACGATGACGGCCGCCGGTCGCATCGCTCACGCGGTGCGTGGATTGAAATTTGCTTTTAAGCCGCAGTAACCGCGCTTCTGGGGTCGCATCGCTCACGCGGTGCGTGGATTGAAATACGGCCGAGAAGATAAGCCATAGCGGCAAGTTCGTCGCATCGCTCACGCGGTGCGTGGATTGAAATTCTTATTTTTGCGGCAGATGTATCCTCTTTTTTTACGTCGCATCGCTCACGCGGTGCGTGGATTGAAATCCTCAAAACGACCGGATATAGATCACGGACAGGCTGTCGCATCGCTCACGCGGTGCGTGGATTGAAATCGCCGCCAAGTTTGCCGCTTGGCGCACCAACTCGGTCGCATCGCTCACGCGGTGCGTGGATTGAAATTTAAACTTTTAAGTTTGAGCTCCATTTTTTTTCGTCGCATCGCTCACGCGGTGCGTGGATTGAAATCTCTTTCTTAAATTTATCCATAACCTTAAGACATGTCCCACTGGCAGTGCGTGAATTTTTGCCAATCGTTTTATAACTAGAATTTTATCTCAAGCAATGTATTGATTGTTATGGTATAACGCCGTTTTTTTGTTGTTAATCTAATTGATAGAAGTTGACTTTAGTTAAATCTTATTTTCTGGTAGGAATAATTAGAAAATGGGATATAATATAATTATTAAAGACTGTTGTATTAGGAGGTGTGTTTATGTTATTAGCACACTGGGATGGGAAAGAACAACGAGCACAATCCTTAAAAGATCATAGTGAAAATGTAGCAAGAATGATGGAAGAAAATTGTTTTTCGCTTGGCCTTACATCAACTGGACGATTAATAGGATTACTCCATGATGCAGGGAAAGCCAATCCTGTATTTCAGCAATATATGCTTGAAAATCAAACAGAGAAGAAAGGGAAAATTAATCATTCGGCAGCAGGTGCTCAGATACTAAGGAAACTATTTTTTGGTAAGGAATTTTGGACAATGCCGAAAAAACAGCAACAATTCAGAACACTTCTATTTCAGCTATGTTCCATCGCGATATTAGGACATCATCGTGGATTGATGGATATATATGATCCAAATGGGAACTCTCCTTTTGAGCGGATGCTGAATGCTGAGGAAAACCAATCAGTTCATGATTCGTTTTTCAATGAATCAAATTGTAAAGAAGAGATAAATCAGCTTATTGAAAAAGCACAAAATGAAATAATTCAATTAAATACCCGAATAAATATACTTGTAAAAGGACATTCCTTTGAAATAAATGATGATAAACACAAAGAGGCGAAGTTAGAAGAAGGGATGTTCACCTATGGACTGATCGAACGTTTTCTTTTCAGTAGTTTAATAGATAGTGATCGTCTGGATACAGCTTGTTTTCTAGATAAGAAAAATATTCCGGTAGCAGAAAATAGGATAGAAATCTGGACAGAACTTCAGGAGAGATTGAATAAAGAATTATTGAATTTAGAAAAACTCAATCCATCACAAGCTTCTTCGACTTTAAATCAAATTCGCAAGCGAGTGAGCAAATCATGCTTAAACGCAGGAAATTGGCCCTCAGGAATATATCGATTACAATCAATAACTGGATCCGGAAAAACCCTGGCAAGTCTCCGTCTCGCTTTGCAACACGCTTGTAATTTTCCTGAAACAAAACATATTATTTATGTTATTCCTTTTCTAAGTATTTTACTGCAGAATTCACAAACTATAAAAGAAACCCTCCATTTAGAAGAGCATTCGGACTGGATTCTTGAACATTACTCTGACTTTGAGAATGAGTTAATAAATGCATCAACAAATGATAATTTACAAAAACAGGAAGAACTTCAGGAATATGAATTGCGAACAGAGCGCTGGGATTCTCCAATAATTATTACGTCTTTGGTTCACTTTATGGATACATTTTTTTCCGCAAGGAAAAAAGATGTACGCCGTCTTCATCAGTTAAGCAATTCCGTAATTATTTTTGATGAAATCCAATCTATACCGGACAACTGTATCGGAATGTTTAATAGTGCATTAAATATGTTTGAACACTTAGCCGATGTGAAAGTTGTTTTATGTAGTGCTACGCCGCCACTTTTGGAAAAAATAAAACATCCATTACAATGGTCGCAATACAAAGATATCGACACGAATTATTCAAAAGATATGAAAAAAATTCATCGTGTTTTTGTTACAGATAAGACAGATGTACAAAATTGTTTCTCAGTTGAAAAGATTGCTGAACTTGCTTATGAAAAGCAGCAAGAGCGATCTAATGCATTAACGATTATGAACACTGTATCCGGAGCTACTCGCGTATTTGAATGCTTAAAGAAGAAATTTGAGCAAATTCCAGAGATGAATCGGCCACTCTTAATTCTCTTGACAACAAATTTATGCCCTGATCACAAAAAAAGACGGATACAACAGATGATTAACGCTTTGAAAGAAAATATTCCAGTCTTGTGCGTGAGTACATCCTTGATTGAAGCCGGGGTGGATATCAGTTTTGATGTTGTTTTACGTGCCTGTTCAGGATTGGATTCATTAATTCAGGCCGCTGGAAGATGCAATCGACATGATCATAAAAAGCTAGGCGAACTCATTGTCTTTTATTCGTATGAAATTGATTTTATGCATGAATCAATCACTAAGAATACAACCATTTCACAGTTGACAAGAAAATTGATCTGCTCTCATTATGTATTAGATAAATTCAAGAAAGCTCCAGAAGATTTTGAAAATAATATATTATCAAATAAGGCTTTGGAAATGTATTATTCTCGATATTATAAAATTATTCAGGATCAAGTTGATTATCCTGTAACAAGCCAGGGTTTTACATTATATGATCTGAATTCTTTCTGTTCTTGTTGGCAGACTGAAATTTCAAAGGCAAAGAAATCAGGTACAAACTGGATGATGCATCAAGCTTTTGAAACTGCAGGAAGGTATTTTAAAGTGATTGAAGATTATTCAATTGGGGTTTTAGTCCCTTATGAAAAAGGGAGAGAACTGATTGAAGAATTGAACAGTGGAAATATTAAATTCCAGCCAGATAATTTGCGAAAATTAAAATGTCAAGCTCAAAATTATAGTGTTAATCTGAATGAATCCTATATTCGGAAACATAAACAGAATTTTAGTTATTTTGAAGCGGCTGATCTTTATTGCTTAAAAGAAGGCTGTTATGACGAAGAAAAAGGTGTGACTGATTTCGAAGCACAGTCATGGATTATTTGAAAGAGGTGAGAAAATGCTTTATGACAATAAGATTTGTTTCCGTGTCTGGGGAAATGAAGCGCTGTTTACAGATCCACTTACCAAGGTGGGCGGAGAAAAATTCAGTTATCCTGTCCCGACGTATCAAGCTCTGAAAGGAATCACAGAAAGTATTTATTGGAAACCTACATTAATTTGGGTTATCGATCGTTGCCGGGTGATGAAAATCATTCAGACGCAGTCAAAAGGGATTCGGCCAATTCGATATTATTCCAACCAGAACGATTTATCGCTGTATACTTACCTTCATGATGTTGAATATCAGGTTGAGGCTCATTTCATTTGGAATGAAAAACGAGCGGATTTAGCGCAGGATCGCAATGAACATAAGCATTATGATATCGCTAAAAGAATGGTTGCTCGCGGCGGCCGCCGAGATATTTTCTTAGGCACGAGAGAGTGCCAGGGTTATGTTGAAACTTGTACTTTTGGAGAAGGAACTTCACCTTATGATGAAGCTGAAGAGGTAGCTTTTGGTGTTATGTTTCATTCGTTTATCTATCCTTCTGAATCACAAGATGAAAACTTAAAATCCTGTTTCTGGATGCCGATTATGAAGAAAGGTGTGATCGAGTTTATTTCACCGCAGTCATGTACAATGATCCGGGAATTAGGGAAAATGTCGGAAAAGCAGTTTATTCCCGGCGTGAATATGACGATGGAGGACAAGTGACATGGGATGGATACAAAACTTGTGTTCAGTTTATGATCAAAATCTCGAAGAAATAAAGGCAGAAACAAAAGGCCTTTTACCGATCGGGTACATAGAGCAAGCAGCTCAGTTAGAAGTATGGATTGATCAAGGCTGTTTTGAATATGCGAGGGTTTTGCCTAAATCTGAATCCATGACACGAATCCCCTGTACTATTGAATCTTCCAGCCGGTCTGGTAAAAATCCAGCGCCTCATCCGTTATTTGATAAACTTAAATATATTGCGAAGGATTTTGATCAATATTCAGAAGAAGGCGGAAGTTATTCTCAGTATCGCTTATTTTTGGAAGCTTGGTGTAAATCCTCTTATGCGTATCCATTAGTGCGGGAATTATTTGAATACTTAGAAGCGGGGACTTTGATTCAGGATTTAGTTGAGGAAAAAATACTAGTCCTTGACGAACAAGGAAAACTAATTGAAAAATGGAAAGGTTTAGAAAACAAACCAGCGATTTTTCAAATAGTTACGGGAACTCAAGCCGATGCCTTTGTCAGATTTGTTGTCGATGGTGTTCAATTGTGGAAAGATCCCAATTTAGTGGAATCCTTTACTCATTTTTATCAGGATCAATTGAGGAAGAAGGAAAGAATTGATTTAGACTTAATCACAGGTCAACAGATGCCTGTAACTATGAGAATTCCGTCAAAAGTTAGAAATTCTGCGGATATGAGTAAATTGATTTCATCCAATGATTCTCAAGGTTTTACATATCGCGGTCGGTTTGTAAATCCGGAAGAATCGATGAGTATGGGGTACGAATCTTCCCAGAAGGCAATTAATGCACTAAAATGGTTAATTAATAAACAAGGCCGCACTTTTGGAGAAGCAGTATTTGTCAGCTGGGGGAGTAATATTACAAGTCTGATCGAGTTTAATGAAAGTGCTGATTTATTTGATCTTGATGAAAATCTGCCAGAGTTTCAGTTTGATACTTATGAAAAATTTTCTAAAGCTTTAAATCAAGCGATGAAAGGATATCTGTCAAAACCTTTGATTGCGAATGAAGAAGTTATGACATTGGGCTTGGAAGCTGCAACTCCGGGACGACTTTCAATCATTTATTATCAACAAACCAGCAGTTCTCAGTTATTTAGAAATGTTTTATTTTGGCATAAGACGATAAGTTGGTATAAAACCCTATTTTACAAACAAGCAGAAACAGGAAAGACGATTTCACGTCAAACCATAGGATCGCCGGACATGAATAAAATCATCAAGACATTATATGGTGAGTCAGTCAATCCTAAATTACTTGCATCTTCAGCAAAAAGACTGGTTAAATGTATTCAGGAAGGTCAGCCATTACCACGGGATTTCATGCAGAAAGCGGTCGTAAAAGCTTTAAATCCTTATGGGAAAAGCGCAGATGAATACAATCAGATTTTAGAAGTCTGCTGCGCGGTGATCCGGAAATATTACATTGATGAAGCCAGAATAAATGGAAAAGAGGAGGAAATGCCTGTGAGAACAGATTTAGAATGCAAAGATATCAGTTATCTTTGTGGCCGCGCTTTGGCAGTAATGAATTTTATTGAAGACAAAGCAAAACCAGAGAATGAAAAGAAACGTGAAACGAATGCTATGCGGTATATGGGCCAATTTTCACGTTATCCGCAATCAACATTGATTAGTTTGCAAAGTAAACTTCAGCCCTATTTATTAAGATTAAAAACAGATTATTATGAATATCTTTTGAGTGATATTCTTTCTCAGATTGACCCAAAACAATTTGAAGATGCACCTTTATCAGGTAAATTTGTTTTAGGTTTTCATGCCCAACTTCATGATTTAAAGTACGGCTATAAAAAAGATCAAGCTAAGGCTGAAAAGGAGGATTAAGTGTATGAGTTTAACGAACAAGATTGATTTTGCGGTTGTTTTTTCAGTGAAGAATGCCAATCCGAACGGAGATCCATTAAATGGTAATCGTCCGCGGACGACGATGGATGGTCGTGGAGAAATCAGTGATGTTTGCTTGAAACGAAAAATCAGAAATCGGTTGATGGATCTGGGTGAAAATGTTTTTGTTCAAAGTGATGATAAGAACTTAGATTCCTATCGAAGCTTGAAGGATCGGGCGGATGCTTGCGCGGCGTTTAAAAATGAAAAAGATAAAGAGAAAGCAGCCGCTGCAGCTTGTAAAGAGTGGTTTGATGTGAGAGCTTTTGGCCAGGTTTTCGCTTTTAAAAACGCAGGCGGAGCTAAAGGTGAAGGGGTTTCAATCGGCGTAAGAGGTCCAGTTTCAATTCATCCAGCGATCAGTGTTGATCCGATTTTTGTGAATGAGATGCAGATTACCAAGAGCGTGAATAGTGTTACCGGTGATAAAAAATCTTCGGATACGATGGGAACAAAGAATACGGTAGACTTTGGAATTTATGTGACTTATGGAAGTATTAATTGTCAGCTGGCGGAGAAAACTGGATTTAGTGAGAAGGATGCTGAACAAATTAAACAATGCCTGATTACGTTGTTTGATAATGATTGTTCTTCGGCACGTCCTGACGGCAGCATGGAGGTTCTGGAAGTAATCTGGTGGAAACATAATTGTCCATCGGGTCAGTATTCTTCAGCGAAGGTTCATCGTAGTTTAGAAGTACGAAGAAAAGAGAATGTGGAAATTGGCAGTAAAATTGAAGATTATGAAATTATCGTCCATGACCTTGAAGGACTGACTCCGGAAATTATCAGTGAGTTATAGCGAAGATCAGTATTTAAATTTAGCTGGCATCCAGCATTTCAGCTTTTGCCCTCGTCAATGGGCTTTGATTCATGTCGAACGGCTTTGGGAGGACAATTCACTTACTATTTTAGGTCAAATTGTTCATGAAAAAGCACATGACGAAACACAGCTTGAAAAAAGAGGAAAAGTAATTATCACTCGGAATTTGCCCGTTTATTCAAAGACATTGGGAATAAATGGGTATTGTGATGTAGTGGAATTCCATCAGGATGAAGATGGGGTTCCACTCATTCATTTTGATGGAAAGTATAAATCTATTCCTGTGGAATACAAAAAGGGACACAGTAAAACAATTGACGCTGATCGGCTGCAGCTCTGCGCTCAAGCTATGTGTCTTGAAGAAATGTTGGTTTGCGAGGTTAATATTGGTTATTTATATTATGATGAAACGAGAAGAAGGGAAGAGGTCAGTTTATCTCAGAAATTACGCGATCAGGCAAAAACAGATTACAATATGATGCATCAGTATTTATCCAAAGGATTAACGCCAAAAGTAAGGAAAAGTAAAAAATGCCAATCTTGTTCTTTGAAAGAAATTTGTATGCCAGGATTGACAGTGGAATCTGCGAAAGCTTATATAACAAGAAAACTGCATGAGGAAGAAGTATGAGAAAAATTGGAAATACGTTATATATAACGCTACCGGATGTTTATCTTTCTTTAGATGGTGAAAATGTTGTTATTTTGAATCAGCAAAAAGTGATAAAACGAATTCCATTACATAATTTAAGCAGCATTGTCATGTTTAATTACCAGGGAATTAGTCCGGCATTGATGGGAAAATGTATGTCACAGAATATAACGCTCAGTTTTCTTTCGCCTGCAGGCTATTTTTTAGGTCGTGTAGTTGGAGAATATCAAGGTAATGTTTTACTTAGAAAAAAGCAAATACTTGTTTCCGAGAATAATCAGCAAAGTGTATTGATCGCGAAAAATATGATTTTAGCCAAAGTTTATAACAGTAAATGGATTCTTGAACGTGCTATTCGCGATTATCCGCTGCGAATTGATATTGAGAAAATGCGAGTCATTTCCAAACAATTGAGTGAAATACTCAATTCGATTGAGAAGGTGCAGAGTCATGACGAACTGCGTGGTCTTGAAGGTACGGCAGCGAAATTGTATTTTAGCAGTTTTGATGATTTGATTTTGCGCCAGAAAGAAGACTTTGTTTTTACCACAAGAACCCGGCGGCCTCCTTTAAATAAGGTGAATGCCCTGCTTTCTTTTGTTTATACTTTGTTGTCTCATGACTGTGCCTCGGCGTTGGAAAGTGTGGGGTTAGATTGTTATATTGGTTTCTTTCATGTTGATCGACCCGGTCGAATGTCTTTGGCTTTGGATTTGATGGAAGAATTCCGCCCTTGCCTGGCAGATCGTTTTGTTTTGTCATTAATTAATCGTAAAGAGATAGATAGCTGTGATTTCTTTGATTATGAGAATGGCGCTGTTTATTTAAATGATGATGGAAGAAAAAAAGTAATCCAAGCCTGGCAGCTTAAGAAAAATGAAGAATTAACACATCCTTATTTGTCAGAAAAAATGAATTGGGGATTAGCTCCTTATCTGCAAGCTCAATTGTTATCGCGTTACTTAAGGGGAGATTTAGATGCTTATCCGCCATTTATGTGGAAGTAGAGGCAGTTTATGTTGGTTTTAATTACTTATGATGTGAATACAGAGACGAAAGCAGGGCGGACGCGTCTGCGGAAAGTTGCTAAGCAGTGTGTTAATTATGGTCAGCGAGTCCAGAACTCAGTTTTTGAATGTTCTTTGGATAATGCAAAATTAATTGAAGTACAGCATTTGTTGGAGGGCTTGATTGATAAAAATGTTGATAGTTTGAGATTTTATATTCTTGGCAATAAATATAAAAATAAAGTAATTCACATAGGGGCAAAGCCAAGCTTTGATGTCAATGATCCACTTATCATTTGAATAATAGTTTAGTGCGAACCTGAAGTAAACTTAAAATGCCTGGAGTGTTCGCACTTAAAATCAGGCTAAGTTTAATGAAATATCACAAGTTAGATTAATTGAGTTAATTTAGTTCTTTAATAAGAAACTATATCCTATATTTTTGTTTCTTATTTGCGGTCGCATCGTTTGCGTACGATGCGTGGATTGAAATTGTTGTCACTTTTCCGGCCTACGAAGACACTGGGTCGCATCGTTTGCGTACGATGCGTGGATTGAAATTTCAGAATACAGGGTGCTACTGTTAGATCTATTCAAGTCAAATTGTCAGCACTCACTGTAGGGAACATAACTAAATAGGTGATACCATTTATCAATGTAATGTTGATCAAATCTCGAAGTATACAGGAAGTATGAGACAAATATCTATGAGGTAGAATCTATGGAATATTAAAGATATGATGCGAACCTCTGGCTGGTATCTTAAGACTGAATAAACACAACCGTCTCCGATCCATTTAGGAATTCCTTGGAAATAGACTCTGATAATTAGTAAACTGTGGTATACTAAAGAAGAAGGAGTGATCCCGATGCAAGCCAAGAATGCCCCGCGCTATCAACAAATCGCAGCGGATATCGCTGCTAAAATTGCCGGCGGCGAATATAAAATAGGAGATAAAATTTTTGCCCGTTCCTCCCTGGCTTCACAATACCACGTTTCCAGTGAAACAGCGCGCCGCGCTATTTGCGTTCTTTGCGATATGAAAATTGTGGAATCCATTCAAGGCGTAGGTGTGGTGATTCAATCGCCAGAGAACGCCGTAATGTATGTCCGTCAATTTGATGAAGAATATACAATATCCGCCATGAAGGAAGGTTTAATCGAAGCACTCAACGAACAAAATCAAAGAAATAATGAAATTAAAAACCAATTAGAAAGCTTACTGGATACGGTAACACGTTTCAAAGCGTTGAATCCTTTCATTCCCTATCAAATTGAATTGACCGAAACCATGAATCACATCGGGAAAAATCTCTCTGAAATTAATTTCTGGCATAACACGTTGGCGACAGTCATCGCGATCCGGCATCAGGAAGAACTGGCTCTTTCTCCAGGGCCTTATGCTCGATTGCATGTGGGGGATATCATTTATTTTATTGGCCAGGAAGACTGTATTATCCGGGTCGAACAGTTCTTCAACGGAAATCGTTAGTTCCCAAATCGTTCAATAACGAACGATTTTTTTTTCTTTCTTTTCTTGAAATAAAAGTGAAAATTAAATGAAAGAGATTTCAGGGGGAATTGATAAAGTGACAACCTTGTGATAAAATAAAGTTGTCACATAAATTGAGAAAGAAATGAGGAGGGATAAAGATGATTGAGATAAAGAATATCGTAAAACAATATAATGGCGTACCCGTAATCAATAACTTGAATCTGACGGTTAACGATGGAGAATTCGTCGTTTTAATCGGACCTTCTGGCTGCGGAAAGACAACAACTCTGAAAATGATCAACCGGTTAATCGAAGCAGATTCCGGGGATATTCTGATCAATGGAAAAAGCATACATGAACTGAACGGTGAAAAGCTGCGGCGGAATATCGGATATGTCATTCAACAAATCGGTTTGTTTCCCAACATGACCGTAGAAGAAAATATTTGCGTTGTTCCTAAACTGCTGAAATGGTCAAAAGAGGAGATGAGCCAGCGGACTCACGAATTGCTTGAACTGGTGCACATGCCTTATGAAGAAAATGCCAAGAAATATCCCAATGAGCTCAGCGGTGGTCAGCAGCAGCGAATCGGCGTACTTCGGGCTCTTGCGGCAAAACCGCCGGTAATCCTGATGGATGAACCGTTTGGAGCCTTGGATCCGATCACCCGCGATACGCTGCAGGATGAAGTTAAAGCGCTGCAGAAAAGTTTGGGCATCACAATTATCTTTGTTACTCACGATATGGATGAAGCAATTAAAATGGGTGATCGGATCATTTTCATGGATAAAGGCGTGATCCAGCAGGATGCCGCTCCTGAAGAAATGCTGCGGCACCCGGCCAATGAAATTGTCCGGAATTTCATGGGCAAACACAGCGCGGCTTACCGCAGCCAGGGAGAAGATATGACCTGCGAAAGCTTGATGAAAAAGCGCGTCTACACGACAACTGAAAACCGCAAGACATTAGAATGTATTGAAATGATGAGCCATCGTGAAGTTGATTCTCTTGTCATTACCGACGAATCCCATCACTTCAAAGGCGTCGTCACGATTGATATGCTGAAAAGCGAAGGCGTCGCCGGCGAATCTGTCGGCAAGGTTATGCGTACGGACTATCCGACAGTTCATCTGCAGGATGAAGCCCGCAAGGCCTTTGACTGGCTGACAAAAACCAATTTGCCATATGTTCTGGTCGTCGATAATGAAAATGTAGTGAAAGGTATCATCACCAAGACGAGCATGTCAAAAGCGCTGGCGAGCGTAGTTTGGGGTGATCAGGGATGATGGAATGGGCGAACCGGTATGGCGCGGATCTGATTCAAGCCATAATCACACACCTCTATTACGTTTTGATTCCGGTTGCGCTCGGCTTTGTGATTGCCGTGATTCTCGGCGTCCTGCTGAGCCGGGTTCCTAAGATTTCAGGTTATATTCTGCCAGTCCTGTCCGTATTCCAGACGATCCCGGGAATTGTCTTCGTCGGTATTTTGTTTCTTTATGTAGGGATGGTACCGGCGACGGTCTTGATCGCGCTGACGATCTACGCGGTCTTTCCGATTCTGAAGAACACCTATGTCGGTCTGCTGAACGTCGATGAAAAAGTGAAAGAAGCCGCCCGCGGCTGCGGGATGTCGCCGCTGCAGATTTTGATCAAGATTGAATTGCCGCTGGCAATGCCGAATATTTTTGTCGGACTTCGGCTGTCGACGATTTATACTGTTAGCTGGGCGGTGCTGGCTGCGATGATCGGTTTGGGCGGCCTGGGTGATTTTATCTACCGGGGCGTGGGAACCAATAACAACATGCTGATTCTGACAGGCGCCATTCCGGCGGCGATTCTGGCGCTGAGTCTGGGCGCGCTGGTGGACTGGATTCAAAAACGGCTGACGCCGCGAGGGTTAGGAGGGAAGCGCGGATGAGTATAAATGTCATTGTGGATCATCTCAGCGTCGTTGTGGCGGCCATCTGCCTGACCTTGGTGTTTGGCCTGCCGTGCGGAATTCTGGCCTATTTTAACAAGACCTTCAAAGTCGTGATCTTTAAAATCACGGATGTGCTGCAGACGATTCCGTCGTTGGCGCTATTAGGCATTATTATGATTTTCTTAGGCGGCAATAAGCTGACGGTCGTCGTCGGGTTGTTCCTCTATTCCCTGCTTCCGGTGGTTCGCAACACGTATAACGGATTGTCCGGCATCGATCCGGCGGTGAAGGAAGCGGCCAAAGGGATGGGGATGGGGAAGCTGTATCAGCTGATTCATGTAGAACTGCCGATCGCCTTCCCGGTCATCTTTACCGGGATCCGCATCGCGGTGATCAATCAGATCAGCGCGGCGGTTTTCGGAACCTTTGTCGGCGGCGGCGGTCTGGGGACAGTGATCTACCGCGGCATGGCCAATATGAATATGAAACTGATTTTGTTCGGAACCGTTTCACTGATGATCATGGCGGTCTTCTTCGACACGCTGATGGGCTTCATTGAGAAACGGCTTTATGCAAGAACCCGATAAGAAAGGAAGGGAAGATGATGAAAAAAGGACTAGTCTTATTGTTGACGCTCTGCCTGCTGCTGATCCCGGGCTGCAGTTCCAAAAAAGAAAATGTAATCAAGATTGTCGATGGCCGCGTTACGGAACAGAAGCTGGTGCATCGGATGATCAAGATGCTGGTGGAGGACCGTACGGATCTGACCGTCAGTATCGGCGAGGAGATGACCGCGGTCAACGCTTACAATGAAATGAAAAAACGGGTCTATGACGTGTATATGAGCTATGACGGCACGGTGCTGACGACATTCCTGCACCGGGATCCGTCGGAAGTGCCGGCCGGTTCCACATTGTTTGATTATACAAACGAGTTATTTCAGGAACAGGATAAACTTGTCATGGTGAATAAGCTGGGGCTGGACAATACCTATGCCGTCGCAGTTCCGAAAGAAATTCAATCCAAGTACAATTTAAAAACAATTACCGATCTGGTTGCCGTCGCTCCGGAATTGGTCTTCAGCGCAGAACATGAATTTTTTGACGATGAAGGCACGATGAAATTTGATCCGTTTACTACTTTTTACGGCCTGACGTTTAAAAACACGCGGCCGGTAGATCTGAGCCTCAAATATTCCACAATGGAAAGCGGCAATGCGGATGTTACCGTCGCGTATGCCACCGATGGCCGGAATAAAAAAGTTCAGCTGCAGATTCTGGAAGATGATCAGCATTTCTTCCCGGAATATAACGGCGTCATTGTTGTGCAGGAAGACTTGTTTGAGCGTGTGAAAGCGATTGCGCCGGATCTGGAAGCGACACTGCACTTGCTGGATAATATCTTTACGAACGAATCGATGACTGATTTGAGCTATCAGGTTGACATTGAAGAAAAGAATCTCGACGATGTTGCGCGGCAGTTCTTAGTCGATCAAGGGTTATTAAAATAGCGGAGCTTGAGCGGGTCGCGAAGATGGACAGAAAACGACAGATAACTATTCCGGGATCATTAAAAGTTACAAGTGCGAATGTATAATCCAATTTAACGGGAAAGAGTCAATTTGCTTCTGATTCAATCAGAAACGATGGATAACCAAGAAAAGCACGGATTTCAAGATGGCCTCCGGGTCACCGCGATTTCCGTGCTTTTTTATGGACTTCATGCGTTTTAATCAGATGAATTGCCGCAGCTGAACAATCAAGGCGTCCCGCTGATCCTGCAATGCTGGATTCTCCGGTTGCTGGCGCAGCGCTTCTTCCAGAGAAATCAGCCGCATCTGCAGGATTGTTTTTTCCAAAGGCGGCTTCGAAGTTCGGGTCGTTGACCAATCCTCCACCGCCAGGGAGATCAGCTTCTGATTTTCAAAGCGCAGCAGCTGTGTGCAGGTTTGACGAATGAGAGCCGGATCATGAGAAATAAGAATCACACATTGTCCCGCCGTCTGAAGCAGCTGAGTCAGTGCCTGAATCGAGGGCAGATCGAGGTAATGCGTCGGTTCGTCCAGAATTAACATGTTGCATGCCGAACAAAACAGGCAGACCAGGGCCAGCCGGACCCGCTCGCCGCTGCTGAGAACGGCCGCTTTTTTGTTTAAAGTATCCTGCGGAAATAACATTCGGCTTAAAACGGTGCGGATCACTTCTTCTTTCTGAACACTGAGCCGCAGCGCGTTCTGCAGGATCGTTTCGTCAGGATTTAATAAATCCAGCTGTTGATCAAGCAGTCCGGGGCGCACGCCGGGCGCAAAGCGCAGTCCTTCCGCGCGGTCAGCGATCAACCGGGCAAGCTTAGATTTTCCGCAGCCGTTGGGACCGATGATGGCGGTCCGGGTGAAATTCAAGATTCGGAACGAAGCCTGATGAAGCAGCGGCCGGCCGGGGTAACCGCAGGAAAACATTTCGGCTTCTACGAGCACCTTCGCCTGCGGCGGCGGATTGATCAGAAGGTCAAGCTTCATCACCGGCAGAACCTTGGGTTTTTCCGCAGGCGGCAGCGAAGCGATCCGAGCCTGCAGATGCGCGACGGTTTTTCGCATCGCTTTCTGTTTGCCATCGAAGGATTTCCTCGTCGCAATGAATCGCCGCAGGCGGAATTCCCGGCTGTTCATCCGTTTGGGCTTTCGGTTTAATTTTGCGGCCTGGCGTTCTTTTTGTTCTGCGGCGCGCAGCAGCTGAGCTTTCTTCTTCGTTCTTTTTTCATATTCCCGCTGTTGCCGGCGGCGCTGGTTTTCCTTTTCCAGTAACCAATGGTCGAACGTCATCGCCCAAACGAGAATCTGATGATTGCGGATTTCTACGATCCGCGTACAGAACTGGCGCAGCAGCTGCTGATCATGACTGACCAGAATGAAACTGTCCAGCGTTGCCAGCTGAGCTTCGAACGTCTGCCGGCTGGGCAAATCCAGATGAGTAGTCGGCTCATCCAGAAACGCCAGAGCGGCGGGTTGTGTAAAAAAAGCTTGCAGCCGGGCCGCGGTTTGCTGGTCCTGACTCATTATGGAAAGGGAAGGCGTGATTTCCTCAGGCAGCGGCTGCTGATGAAAGAAACGGATCGGTACAGGATTGATGATCACGCCCTGATCGGGTTCGCATTCCCGGGCCAAGAGTTTGAGCAATGTTGTTTTTCCGCAGCCATTTGCCCCGATCAACCCAATTTTATCGCCGGTATGAATCTCAAACTGATCAAGTTGGAATAGAATTTCGCCGCGAAAACGCTGGACGAGATGAGCGACTGAACAAAGCAACATAAGATTTCCTCCTTATTTTCAAAGGAGCGGACATCGTTGAAAAAACCTTCCCCTGATTCGATTTTTTTTTCTTTCCAAGAATCGCCTGTAACGATGAAATCGGATCCCAATGAATTTTAAAAAGCAGCCTGATGAAAAATGCAGAAATGAAAGGAAGCGCCGTCCGACACACCGCGAATCATGTAAGCTTTGACTTGTATCTTATGATCAGACGGATTAGAAACGCGTCTCAGATTTCTGACCGCACGGGAATTCCCCGGGATCAGAATGAAATGAATAAGAATGAATCGCACCACTCCAAACAACAAAGCGTGGGTTCAGGCAATATGAAAAATAGGAATCAAATTCATCAGAATGATCTGAAATTACAGTGGGAATGACCCGCAAACTGGAACTGGAAGCGCATGAAAAAAGAATTCGATGGTCCGCTCAGGCATGGCAAAACAGCCGGTGCCGAATGATATGGTTTTCAGGGGACTATCGAATTCTCATGATGGTTTTTCCTTTTCTCTTTCGTTAATTTCATTATAGGAAGCAGGGAGATGAAAGTCAACGGACATTCGCTGCGAGATCGGCAGAACGTTATGGTATAATAATTCCAGAAAGAGAAAGAATGGAGGGAGTTTTAATGCAGAGAAAATCAATCGTCCTGACGGGCAAGGCTCAGGCTGAATGCCAATGTGAGGATTTCCAGTTTGACGCTGCCGAGCTTAAAACCAATGAAGCCGTTATTGAAACGTCAATGTCCTTAATCAGCGCGGGAACAGAGCTGTCGCGGGTCTATGCGATCAAACAGGGGTTCAGTTATCCGGTGTATCCGGGATATTCGGCGATCGGAACCGTTTTGGCGAAGGGGAAGGGCCTGACGTCGCTGAATGTCGGCGACCGGGTTTTCTATTCTGGTCCGCATGCTTCGGTCAACCGCTTTTCCCATGTCGGAACGACGCAGGGCGATAAAATTATGAAGATCGACGATCGGCTGAGCGACAAACAGGCTTGTATCATTCCGCTGGGACTGATTGCGATGAATGTGATCACGGCGTGCGAGGGAAAGCTGACCGATACCGCCGCGGTGTACGGATTGGGAACGATCGGCATTTTGACCGCACTGCTTCTGAAGCAGGCGGGACTTCGTGTTTTAGCGCTGGATCCGGTGGCTTCCCGCTGTGAGGAAGCCCGCGCCTTGGGATTAGAGGAAGTGTTCAGCTGTTCCCCGCAGGAACAGGTCGAACAGATCAGGCAGCTGACGCAGGGCCGAGGCAGCGATATCAGCGTGGACGCGAGCGGGATTTCCGGGGCGATCGTCAACGCCGTTCTCGGCTCGGCGAAGCATGGACAGGTGATTCTGTTAGGTTCGCCGCGGGCTTCCTATACCTGCGATATCACGCCGGTGCTCAATGCGATCCACATGAAAATGCTGAATGTCAAGGGAGCGTTCAATGAGCTGAATCCCTTCCCGGTAACCGATGGTTTGCGGCGGAATGTGCTGCGGGATTTTGAGACGGTTCAGCGGTTGATTTTAAACGGTGTTTTTGACGCGGAGAAGCTGATCAGCCATGTGATCAAACCGGATCAGATCATGGAAGCTTACCATGGCTTGATGTTTGAAAAGGAAACGTGGCATTGCGTTGCGATTGATTGGAAAGCGGATTGAATTTTATCGCTGCGTTATAATTCAAACCAGTTAAGAAACGGTATTCAAGGTGAGACTGAGAACAACCAAAGCGGATTGTGATCCTCGCGCAAAGAGGAGAGAAGCGTGAAATTAAGGGGAATGAAGGAATGAAAACAGCGTTTTTAGATCGTGACGGGACGATCAACCGGGACTACCCGGACGTGGAATGGAAAGGCAAAACGGAGCCGGAGCTGATCGACGGGGCAATGGAAGGGCTGCGCTTTTTACAGGATCAGGGATATGCTTTGATCATGATCACCAACCAATATCTGATTGACGAAGGAATCATCACGTTCGCCGATTATCAGAATTTCACCGACCGCTTAGTTTGGCGATTAGCGCAGCAGGGGATTCATCTGCAGGATATTTTCTTCTGCCCGCACCGCCGCGATGCCGGCTGCCGTTGTTGTAAGCCGAAACCGGGGATGATTGAACAGGCGCTGGCAAAATATCCGGAGATTGATTTGAAGCAGTCAATTTTAATCGGGGATTCAGCCGGAGACCGCGAGTTAGCCCGGTCGCTGGCGATTACATTTTATGAAATTGCGGATGAAGGGCGGCATCCAAGGAAGAATTGGAAGGCAGTTTATGCGCTGGGCCGATGAAGCGCTGGATCAGGCGATCCAAGAACGGAGAGCCCGCTGGCTTTCTGCGTTTGCGATTCAGGCGCAGCCGCTGCGGTAGGAGATTTTATTAGCGATCGACGAATGTGATCCGGCAGCCTGGAAGCAGAAACGAATTCTGCGGCTGAGCTGGGCAGAAGGAAAGACCCGAATTATGAAAATCACGCAGGAAGCGCAGGTGACTCCGGATCAGATTGAAGCTCGCTGCGCCTTCTGCGAAGCGCTTCATCAAGGCGGCGTGCGGACAATCCGCTATCTGAAAACAAAATCCGGATATTGTCTTGAGGATGAGGGCTACTTGATTACGCTGGAGGAAGACGCCGGTCCGGCTTTGAAAAAAATCAGTCTTGCTCTCGCTGCGAAAATTGGTGCACTGACAGCGCAGATGCACAAAACAGCGCTGGCGATGGAGCTGCATCTGCCCTATTCGACAATCTTTGAACCGATGGGACGGAATGAAGTCAATGCTCTGCCGCTGTTTTCACAATGGATTCAGCAGGGAAGGCTGGATTGCTGGATTAACCTTGTCCGGCAGAGCGTCCGGGAGAGAATCCGCACGGAAGCGGCGCTGGATTGGGTATGGGATTCGCTGCCTCACGCTGCGTGTCAGGGCGATTTATCCCTTGGCAATCTGGGGTGTACGGCAGAGGGAGATTTAATTATATTTGATTATAATATTGCCGGAGAAGCGGTCATGGTTTCCGATATGATTCTGGAAGGGTTATTGATCTTCCGCGAATATGAAACGGAAGATCAAGCGTCGGCTGAAGCTTGCTTCCAAAACTATGTCCGCGCTTATTGCAAGGTTAGGCCGCTGACGGAAAAGGAGCGCATTGCGGCGGAACTGCTTTATTCGCTGAATTCGGCCTTCTGGTTTACCTGGATCGCCTATCGTGAAACTTTGCTGGAAAAAGCGCTGGCACAGAATGCGGCGGAGGCAGTCGAAAAGCATCTTCATCGAATTCTGGCAGAGCTCACAGCCAGGAACTTTTCAACCTTCTTGGAAGAATCAGAAAGAACTTAAGATAACGGAAGAGAAAAACGGAGATAGGAAAAAAAGATCACAACGGGTCAAGGATCTGGCGGTGCTCTTTTTTATGGCCAAATGGCAAGCACTTGTCATTTGAGATTACTGGTAAAAGCTTTGGGAAAAGAAGTAAATTGGATTTCTGATCAAAACCTGTATATGTTATGAAAGTCTTGGAAAAGTAAGTGAGGAAGAAGGATTTATTTCCTTGATGATGAAGGTCTCTTTGATTTTATCTGACAAGTGATGAAGCCCTGAGGACTGAAACCGGCAGTGGAAAAACTCGACGCCTTGATTGATCATCGCCGCTGAAGGATCAAGAACGGCAGTTCTGCATCTTTCTATCGAGAAATATTGGCTTTATAAAAATCTGTTGAATTTGATCAATCAGGTTAATCAGGTTTTAACTGCGGACAGGGATTAAAAGATTCTCTCTTGCCTTTTTAAGTATGCGCTGAGGTCTGGATGATTTGAGCAGCACAAGATCAAAGTTCAGGAAGAAAAACAAGTGCTTTGGAAGTTGCTTGCCGGATTTTGCTTTCATTGCAGGGACAAGCGCAGTCTGATCATGAACATGAATGCGTAGCGCATCGTTTATCTGTGAAAATTCAGAAATAAAAAATGGAAGATTTTGCGGAGGCTGCCGAAAAAGCAGGATCTTTTTAAGAGTTTGAAAATTATATTTTCTCATACTTCTGCAACGTTTCTATATTCAGGCAAATAAATGGATCTAATCACCGCTTTTTATGCGAATTTAACCAAAAAAATAGGAAGCCGTTTTCGAAACATTCCCATTTTTAACTTTTTGTATTTTTTTATCAGTTTCCAGCAAGGCAGACTGTTTTTATGCGTTTTCGTACTTTTCCTGCAACTGATCCCAGAACGGAAAGGTGAGACCCAGCTCCTGCTCCAACGCATGCAGGCGGGGGATTTCCCGCCGGATCAGCATCTTATAATTGAACACATGATCCAAGACGTCCGCGTCTTTCAGCACTTCGTCGAGCGGTGTCTGGATGTGTTCCTTGTCGCTGTGGCGCTGAACGGCCAATGCGATCTGTTCCTGCTGCTGTGGGGTGCCCAACTGCAGATCGCCCAGAATCCGCAAGGTCAGCGCCGCGCCTTTGCGGGCATGGTCTTCATGCTCACCGGTAAGATAGGTTGAAATATCATGAAGCAACCCCGCCAGTTCCGCCGCTTCGCTGTCTACGCTTCGTTTCATCGCTAACATCGCTGCGAAATGAGCGGTTCCCAATAGATGCGTGTAGACCGCGCGCCGCTGCTGAAATAAAAACGGATCGGGAATTGCCGCTTCGATCCATTGTTGAAGAATTTCTGACTTTTCCATGGTGTTCCTCCTGGTTTGATAAATTGTAAAGATCTGGTTTCACTGCGACTCTCTGCGAAGTTCGCAATGCTTGCCGGCTGTTGCAATGAAAATAATAATAGGCGATGTATGTCACGTCAACCCCCGCGTTTGCCTTTTTTAAATTGCCGCGTGAAGTTATCCCGCGCAGTCAAAGCACCTGCGGATTTTCGTCGATAAAGCAATAACCCCTGCCCCACACGCTTTGCAGCAGCTGCGGATCGGCGGGATCCTGCTCGATCTTCTTGCGCAGATTGTGAATGTGAACGACGACGGTCCGGTGATCGCCATAGCTGGATTTGCCCCAGATATGATTGTAAAGCTCGCTGGCTTTATAACACTGTCCAGCATGCTGCATCAGAAATGCCAGAATCTTAAATTCCATCGGGACTAACGGATAGCACGTTCCGTCCGTTTTCGTCAGCTTATGGGTTTGAGCGTTGAGCGTGAACGAAGCGCAGCGCAGCTCGTTGACGGTCTTCTTTTGTTGGCGGTCATTCCGCCAGCGGCGCAGATTTGCCTGAATCCGGGCGTGGAGAATCTCGTTGTCAAACGGCTTCACGATGTAATCATCCCCGCCCTGCTGCAAAGCTGATATAATAGTGTTATTGTCATCCAGGCAGCTGATAAACAGGATCGGGCAGTCGTGCCATTGCCGCAGCTGCGCGCAGAGGTCGATCCCGCTCTGATCCGGAAGCCCGACGTCCAGCAGAATAATATCGTAGGCGTCACGCGCTAAAAACAGCGCTTCCTCGGCACTGGCGGCGCTGACGACTTCGTACAGATTGTCCTGGCTGAGATAATAACGGATGATGCGGGCGATTTCTTTATCGTCCTCTACGATCAATACACGATCCATGATGATCACCTGAACTCATTATAAAGGAGCGATGCCGGATGTTCAAACGATTTAGGGTACTTGTGTTGTTTTTCACCTTACTGCTGCTGCCGCTGGGGCTTTTTCTGCACATCAACCACAACACCGCGGCTCTGGCGGAACAGGATGAAATTCCGATTTCGATTGAAACCCGGCCAATGCGGCTTGTCAGCGGAATGAGTGCGGATCAGCAGCGCTGTTCGATCACGCTGAAAGCACCGGTTCAGGTGCAGCCGTTGACCTTGATTCTGGATAATGCGGGACCGGTTCAGGTCTGGGTTAACGATCAGTTAATCTATCTTTCCTCGAGTCAGGATCCTTATCAGCGGATTCAATTTGTCAGACTGCCGCAGGCAGACGGTACGCTGACCCTTTCACTGGCTCCCAGCGAGCTGCAGCGCAACGACGCGGTTTCGACATCGCAGCCCTATTCCCCGCCGGGTATGCTGCTGGCAGGACCGCAGGCGGCGCTTTCCGCTTCGCATGTCGCCTTCGGCATCACGATGTTTTATGCCGGCTTTTATTTACTGCTGATGATGTCCTCGCTAACGTTGTTCCAAAAGAAAAAGGAAGAAACATATCTGCTGTTGTTGGCTGCGGCTTCGCTGGTTTCGCTGCTGCGGGTGCTCGTTCTGTCCGCTTTCCCCTTGTTTCCATTGAGCTATGCGCAGTGTTCTTTGATCATGCCGGGAATCTTTTTGATGACGACCTTATGCCAGCTGCTGATCATCATGATGCTGCTGAAGCCGGCGATTCCCGCGCGGCTGCAGGCCATGCTTACGCCGCGTATTCTGGCAACAGGCTTTGTCATAATGCTGCTGCTTCAATATATCACCCCGGAAGGGGTGGAAACGTTGATTCGGATTCTGGCTGTGATTCCCCTTCTGATTCTGTTTGTCCGCGCTGATCAACGCCATCTTTCGGGAACCTTTCCGCTGGTATGCGGATATGCAGTGTGGGAAAGCATACTTTTCTTTTATTATTTAATCTATAACCGCGGGGCGATGCAGGCGGGCGAGCTGATGATCGTCTACATGCTGCCGCAGTTCGGCTTTTTGTTCTTTATGATGATGGCGGCATTGGTGATCAATCGTAAATTTGCCGCAAAATTTGATGAATCAGAATCGCTGAACCGGGAACTGGAACAGATGAACGCGAATCTGGATCGTCTTGTGGATGAACGAACGCAGCAGCTGCAGAAGGAACAGGTGCAGAAGCAGCGGATGATCATGAAGGTGCTGCATGACGTGCGTTCCCCAATCTTTGTTCTTAAAGGCTGTCTTCAGCAGATGGAGGCGAAGGATGAGGGACAGCAGCGGAACTTGTCGACGATGCGCCAGCGCTTAGAGGTGCTGGAAGGTCTGAGCGACGATTTGTTTTTAAGCGTCAAGCTGGAAAATCATGAGCTGGCATTCGTCTTTGATGAGGTATGTTTGAACGACTTGCTGACACATCTGATGGAAGCCCATCAGGTCAGCGCCCGGCAGAAACAGATCCGGATGAATCTGATTTTGCCAAAGCAATCCGTTTGGGTGTGGGCAGATGATCTGCGGCTGCAGCGGGTGTTTGATAATCTGCTGCGCAACGCTCTCGCGCATACGCCGGAAGGCGGGCAGATCGACTGTGTCTGCTCGATCAGGGGGGATCAAATAGAAATCCGGATTCGGGATACCGGAGAAGGGATCGATCCGGAGGAACTGCCGCAGTTATTCGATGCTTTTTATACCGGCAACCGATCGCAGGGGAGCGGTCTGGGCTTGGCGATTGCCCGGGAAATTGTCGAAGCGCACCGCGGAACGATTGAAGTCGAAGCGACAAGCAAGGAAGGCACAGTGTTCCTTGTCCGGTTAAAGATGTTAAATTCCACCTCGGATTCTATGATAAAATAATCTTATAAGGAGGGCTTTGACAATGAAAATTGCGGGATTTACCTCGATCAGCGATGATAATAAGCGGCAGCTTGGACTTTTCATAAAGATAGAACGGGAAAGCCAGGGATTGTCGCAAAAAGAATTGATCAATGATGCAAATCAGAGGCAGATTTGTTCTGTATCAACCCTTCATCGGATCGAAACTGGACAAATTATAAAAGATGATGTCATTTATCACGAGTTGATTCAGCGGCTGGGATATTCGTTCAAAGAAAATGCTAGGTTAGACAAAGTGCTGCCGGACTTAAATCAGCAATGCCTGCATTATTTTGAAACTTTAAATTTATCGGAAGCGGAAATGATTTTAGATCGTGTTCATGCTTTATTTAAAACTTCTTCTTTCTATTATAATCAATTAAAGCAATGTTACTTGGATTTGATTAATGCCAATCTCAATAAAGAAAAGCTCTCAGATAGTAAGTATAAATGGTATCGAATGATGAGAAATGTTGTTCCAAATCCTTTGAATGTTTTATTGCTTCATCTTTGTTTTTGTCATTCAATGAATTATTTGCGTAACTTAAACGAAATTATCAGTTATGAAAAAGACCTGGAGTTTTGTAATCATTATTTATTAGTAAAATTTGATTTACTGTATGTCCTGAAATATAAAAGAAATTATATTAAACTCATTGAATTAATGAATGAAGTTCGTGAAGAATGTGAAATGAAGAATTTGCCGAATCAACAATTGAAATGTTTAGCATTTTTAGTTGGCACAGCCTGTATCATTAATACTTTTGATATTCATTCAGCAATTTGTGAATTAGAAAAATTCATCATGGAGAATAAAAATAAGTTAAACCCAGAGATCCTTAATAATGGCTACTATACTCTGGCAATGACATATTATGAAGATTTACGAAATTATACGAAAGCTTTGGAAATGTTCCAGAGCCTTTTAGTTCTTAACCCGCTAAAAATATACTCGTGCGGCCTGTTTTATTTTACATGCTGTGACTACTTAAAAATAGAACCGGATTCTAAGATTCTCAAAAGTATAGATACGAAACAAGCTGATTTGTTTTTGCAGTATTTCATTTATAAATATAGCTCAAAAAGTACAATGAAAGATCTGGGCAATTATATCAATAAAACACTCCTACCAGAACTAAAAAAAGAGAAAAAACCAATGATCATTAGTGTGTTTAAGAAACAATGGGGTTTTATATTAGAAAAAGACCATAATAAATATTATAAACCATTTTACGACTTTATGCGTGAATTTGAATGACAATTATGAAATTTGTGCTTAAAACATGATTTTTTGTTCCAATCTTTTAAAATAATAATTTTCAGAATATAACTGATATAATGCAATTGTAAAAAGAAAAGAGGATAATCCAATGGTAAAAAAACTATTAATCTTGCTTCTTCTTGCGGCATCTCTATCCTTAATAGGTTTCAGTAATCACGCAGCATGGAAAGTTGAAGCCCGGTGTGGATATCCTGAATGCGATTTCGGATCTTAATCGAAAATAGAATAAAGTAGATTCTATAAATATTGATCCGGACAATATTTTAGATATAAGGCATAAAGCCTAGAAGGAGGAAAATATGAAAAAAAGATTGGCTTTAACGACAGCTATTTGTGCATTATGCACAATGACCACTATTAGTGCAGCCGTTAGATCGTATACGTATGGTCAAATGAGTATCAATGACTATACTGCTACTTGTTCTTTAAGTAGGGGGGAAGGTCATGCAACAGCTATAACATCCGTAAATGTATTAGAAAGTAATAGTAGTGTTTCAGGATTGTTCCAAGAAGGATATCGTAGTAATGCGACAGGTTGGAATTATAATACTACAAAGGCGATAGCATATGGGCGTGGTACCCCAACCGAGGTTAAAGGGAATCATATAATTCGTGGCTATAATGAACAAAAATCTTTAAGCACGTTCATTTAAAGTAAAAGTCACACTGTTACTTATTCTAAAGTAACAGTGTGACTTTCTTATAGCAATTATAATGGCATTAGCGGAAATTAAAGTAAGGGAAAAGGATATGAGAAGAAGATTATTAGGATTGATAATTATTTTATTGATTAATACTAGTTGTACAATGAGAGAAAATTCTAATTTGACTGATACATCTGTAATTACGTTAAATTGGTATTATATGATTGGTGATTTTTCAATAAAGGAGCGAAGGGAAGAAATAAATAATTATTTACTGAAAAGTAAATCAGGTTATCAAATCAATTTTATAAATTTGATTGATGTTATTCCATACGATACAGAATTAGAAAATTTAGTATACACATCTATGTCGAGTAGAATTTTGGATTATATGAAATCAGCTCAAGAAAATAAAGAAAAAATTGATATTATCAGTGTAAACCAACTAGGTTCTATGGATTTTTCAAGAACATATTTGGTTGATGAAGGACTATTAACGGAATTAGATACTTACTTCTTAAACGAAGATTCTGGGAAAATTATCTATAATGCGTATCCTGAAATTGTTTTTGATTCTCAAAAAATTAATGGAAAGTCTTATTTTATTCCAGGTAGCCTTTTTGATTTAGTGGAAACCAAGCGAAGTTGTTTTGATCATGTAGCCTATATGGCTATAAAGCAAGAGTTTATAGATCAATATAAATTTGATCTACCAGTTAGTTGTAATCTTTTGCATTATGAGGAATTTTTGAAAAATATTGGTAACGAAGAAGATAATCAACTTTTGTTTTACAATTCTTATAGAATTATGAATAGTTTTCCATATTTAACGCCTGTATGTGGAAATTCATTGGAAGTGAGCCCCTTTGTTATTGATGAAAAGACGCAAACAATTAAAATTATTTATGAATGTGAAGAATGGATGCAAACTTTAAGTACATATATAAAATTATATCAAAATAATTATTATGTGCTTGATCCAACCTTCAATGACATGGATGCAGTAATTTGGTATGATTATGTTTCAGAAAATCAACAAAAAGAGCGAGAATTAATTGCGGATAACTATGAATTTATAAACGTTATTCCCTATTGGGGATTAGCGATTCCTTCTTGGTGTGATAGAAAAGATGATGTTATGAATTTTTTCAGCCTACTATATAAAGATCCTGAACTTAGTCGTGTTTTTTTTCCTAATGGGGCAAAACAAAATGAAAAGATCTTTTTCGGTACAGGTAATCCATATATAGTAGAAAATACAAATTTGCCAAAAGATTTAACCAAAGAGAATCATCAGAAATTTTATGAGTCCTTAAATAAATCCTGTGCGTATGGATTTACTTTTGATTTCAGTGAATATTTTGATGAAATGCAGGATCTTGTTGTTAAGCATAACGAATATTATACTTTTTATAATGATCCACGTTTTATCGATATGGAAAAGTATAAAGAAGTGATGAAGGATACGCGTATCGAAGAAATCCGTGATGATCTCAATGCACAATTGCAGCGATATTTGAAGGGAGATTGAGTCATGAAAAAGGGAATCCTGGCAGTCTTGATTTTTACGCTGTTAACAGGTTGTGCTTCAAGTCAAAAGGCTGTTCCAACAATGTCAGAAGAAGACTATTATTTAGTCACTTATCGAAATATTAATAATATAGGAATATTTCAATTTGGCAATGAAGAAACAGGAATGGCTTACTTTGATTTTGCGACAGGCAAGGTTATTCGTATTCCAGAAAAGAATATGAAAAATGATCCGCACATGTATCCTGCCTATATCAGTGGTATCGCTTATTATGATAATTTTATTTATTATACATATCATAATGAAAATTACTTAGCTTTTATGCGAATGGATCCCGATGGGAAAAATGTAAAAGAATTGTACCGATATAAAAATAAAAAATATAATGAAATAATGCCGGACAGTTATTCGTTTATTTATCATGATCATAAAATTTATATGGAAATCATCGGCAGTCAGTTCCAGAAAAACGGAAGTTTAGTGGAAGAAAGTCAGTTAGCTTATTTTGATTTGAAGGATGACTCGTTACATTTATTATACGAACCGACCCTGCAACAGACGGCGGAATGCCGGAAGCTCGTAGCGGCAGATCATCAATTCATATTTTTTAAAACATCGGAGGATCAGGAACAAAACGAAAATCCGAAGGAATTTTTAAATTGTTATAATTTGGAAACGAAGGAAACGCTTATTTTGGATGAAGCTGAGAAAATTCGGATCACGTTGATGAAGAATATTGATCATGAAAAAAAAAGTTTATATTATTTAGATCAGGATTATTCGCTTGTTGAATTGAATTATCAGCAACAAACACATCGTATTGTTTTAAATAACCCGGATCCGATCGATTTCCGCTTCTATGATCACGGGAAAGCTTTTTATTCTAATTTAACGGTTGATATGACACAAAGACCGGAGAAAGTGATTTATGGATATATTGATATCGAAAGCGGAGAAAATTATCCGGATTTCAATAAAGAAGGTCAGCAATTTTTTGTTACAGAAAGCAATGATCAATACTTTATAGGCACGAAACGGAAGTATGGCGAAGCAATAGATTCTCTTTGGTATTATCTTGAGAAAGAAGCGTATTTTAAACAAGAATTTGAGAAGGCAAAACCAGTCACAGGATTGGATTGGTGAAATTTATGATTCTGGAAATCAAAGAACTGACAAAGCGCTATCATGAAAAATCAGCGCTGGATCATATCAATCTAACGCTGAAAGAAGGGGTTTATGGACTTCTTGGTCCCAATGGGGCAGGGAAATCGACCTTAATGAATATCTTAGTTGGAAATATAGAAAAAACGTCGGGAGAAATTCTTTGGAATGGGAAACCACTTAAAGAATGTCGAGCTCAATTCAACCATGGTTTAGGTTATATGCCGCAGAATCAGCCTTTGTATGAAGATTTTACAGGTTATGATTTTATGGGATATTTTGCAGCGTTGAAGGAAATACCGCGGGATCAGATTACAAATGAAATTGAACGTGGGCTGAAACAAGTCTTTCTATGGCCGGAGCGAAATCAACGAATTAAAGAATATTCAGGCGGAATGAAACAGCGCCTGTTATTGGCGGCAACTCTTTTAAAAGATCCTGAAGTGATCATTCTTGATGAACCTACGGCAGGATTGGATCCGATGCAGCGTGTACAAGTAAGGAAAATCCTTGCCCAATTATCCAAGGCAAAAATTATTATTTGCGCTACACATGTCATCAGCGACGTGGAATTGATCGCAAATGAGTTTATTTTTCTGAAGCAAGGGAAAATCATCCAACGAGGAACAATGAACGAATTGGCGGAGTTGTTTCCTAATCATGTTTATGAAATTACCTGTGATGAAGAAACCTGTGAAAAACTTAAGCGGGAATGCTGCGTAACTCGGATTCAGAAAAAAAATGAAGGCTATACTGTCAGAGTGATAACAAAAGAAATTTGGAAAGACTATAAATCAATATCGCCATCCCTGGAGGATTTGTATCTTAACGATTTTGAGGATGAACAGTTATGGATTTAGTAAGATATGAAATTAAGAAATGTCTGAGACATTCGCCATTTCGTAAAGTCGTTATTTTCATTATTCTTTTCCAGTGTGCAGCGACGACATTTCTATTGTTTCAAAAAGAAAATGGTGTTTCATGGGTTAGCTTGGCCTGTTCATTTGACGAAGTGAGCCGGCAATTTTATGAAAATCAAATCGAAGAAGCAAAGGCTTATCCACAGTTTGTTGAGCAGGTTTTAAGCGAGGATGACCGCCTTCGCCAATCCACTTTATTCAGTGACCCGGGATCTTATGCTTTTTTAAACAGTGAACGCAAAGCGGAATATTATGGAAAATTAAGCCATCGTCAATTTCAATTACAGCCAGCATTTTCGTTGAGCTTCATTTTACAGGAACCCGTGAGTTTGGCGATGGTGCTTATTTTTATAATTTTCAGTGCTTATTCGTTATTGATAAAAGAAAAAGAAGACCATCTTGAACCTTTGTTAATGCCAATCCCACGATATAAAACGAAAGCTGCAGTACATAAATTTATAAGCCTTTTCCTTATGGGAGGCGGTATGTTTATATTTTTAGAACTGCTGAAATGGGGAATCAGCCTTTCGTTATTAGGGTGGAAGTGCGATTTAAGTTTGCCGATCCAGACTGTCATGGGTTTTCTCTATGTTCCCTACGCTATGAGTGCAGGTTCTTTTTTAGCGGTCTATTTAAGCATGAAAGCTTTTATTACTTTATTTTTTCTGCTTTTTATCAGTGCTATTGCCGTTCGGTTGAATCAAGGACCTACATTTTATCTTTGCGTAATTCTGCTGTTTGGTGCAGAGATTGGACTTTATGCCAAGATTGTAAACGAATCATTTTTAATTTTATTGAAATATGTGAATCTTGCTGCTTTACTGCAGTTCAATCAATATTTATCTGCTTTTATGAGTGTGCCGATAGGAAACTATCCGATAGAAATCTGTTATTTGATAATTTTAACATGTTTATTAGGTGTGGTCAGCAGCGGTATTTTCTTTCGCTATGCAACGAAGCATCCAAAACCAGAGATAAAAAGAAATTGGAAATTAAATTTGAAACATGATTTTCACCCGCGTTCCTTATTGAATTATGAATTCCGTAAATTCTGGATGAATAGAGAAAATCTTTTTGTCTTTATCGCACTGATCATTTTACAATCATTTTATTGCTGGCAATATTCACCGTATATCGGAAAAGATGAGTATTATTATCAACAGTTTTCATTTCAACTGCAGGGAACATTGGACGAAAGACAGACGAAGTGGGTTGCCAATCAAAATCAGTATTATGCCGGTATTCAAAGTCAAATATCGAAATTATATGAGCAGTACGCAGACAAAAAAATGGATCAGAGAACATTGGAAA
Organism: Holdemania sp. 1001302B_160321_E10; assembly: GCF_015552275.1. NCBI lineage: Bacteria > Bacillati > Bacillota > Erysipelotrichia > Erysipelotrichales > Erysipelotrichaceae > Holdemania > Holdemania sp. 1001302B_160321_E10. Next base: position 54,979 of record NZ_JADNEM010000008.1, read on the forward strand.
GAGAAGTGTTTACTTTAACGTTGAATCTGGAAAGTATGGAGGGATTCCAAAGAGCAGAGCAGCAAATGGAGCAGCTTCAATCGTTAGGGAAAACTGAATATGTATACGAAACTCCTGTAATTCAGATCTTTAAAGCTAAAGAAGAAATATTGCTTAAAGCTGGATTTCTGTTCTTAGCGATCAGCTTCTGGATCGCGGCTGCTGTTGGAAGGGATAATGCGCTGCAGATGAATCATTTAATCCGAATTTATGAACAAAGAAAGCATAAAGTTGATGTTCAAAAACGAAAAATCGTATATTTCGTCAGCGGGGGTGTCTATAGTTTTTTGTTTCTCTCTACGGTTATTGTAAAATTAAACTATTATGAAGCCAATATTCTTTCTTACTCTGCTGCGAATGTCCTTGCCTTGGGAGTTTCACTGCCATTTTCAATATTAGGCCTGCTTTTCATTTTGTTTGTTCTGGGCTTGGGATATGTCATCATTTTCGATGAAGTTCTGTTTCGACTGACGTCGGGTCAGCAAAATCAGAATTTAGCTCTATGGACAAATATTGGTTTATCGGTGATTTTTTTAATGATTCTTGGAAGTTTGCTAAGTCTTTGACGACAGATCCGCGGTTTGCCTATTTTTATAGTTACGCCTGAAAGAGTCTGATCTTCAGTTAGAGTAGATCATTGTGTTAAGTCCCGGAAATGACTGCCATTTCACCGGGATTTTCTTTTGTTTCACGAATCGCCAGAAACTGGAAAGACATACATATCACTTGCCTTGAACAATGTCAAGAACGTTACTTGAATTTTATTCTTGTAAAATTCAAGGTAGAGGTGATGAGAATGGAACGGGCGATCGTTCACTGCGATATTAACCATTGTTACGCGCAGATTGAGGAGATGCTGAATCCCGAGCTGAAGCAACGGCCGATGGCGGTCGGCGGCAGTCAGGAAGAACGGCACGGGATCATCCTCGCCAAGAATCTGCATGCCAAGAAATACAAGATTCAGACCGGGGAAACCTTAGACGAGGCGCGGATCAAGTGTCCCCAGCTGCTGATCCTGCCCCCGGATTACCGCCGTTATCAGCGGATTACGGATCAGGTCAAGGCGATTTATCGGGAATATACCGACCGGGTTGAGGAATACGGACTGGATGAAGCCTGGCTGGATCTGACGCAGTCGCAGCGGCTGTTCGGCCCCGCTTCACAGATTGCCCGAACAATCCAGCAGCGGGTCTACGCGGAATTGGGATTAACGATTTCAATCGGACTTTCGTTCAACAAGATCTTCGCTAAAATGGCCTCGGATTTCGTTAAGCCCAGCGGGTTTGTGACAATTACCCGGGCCAATTTCCAGGAGAAAATCTATCCGCTGTCAGTGCGTGAGCTGTTTTATGTCGGAGCGGCGACGCAGAAGAAGCTGGAAGCCTGGGGGATTACGACGATCGGCGATCTGGCCAGCCGCGACCGGCAGTTCATGCGCCGCTATTTCGGCAAGGTCGGGGAGATGCTGCACTGGTTCGCATTGGGCGAGGATATCAGCGAAGTCGCACTGGCCAGCGAGGCGATTCCGGTCAAATCCGTGGGCAACAGCGTCACGGCGGTTCATGATCTGCATACGCATGGAGAAGCGCGGCTGGTGCTGCGGGTGTTGGCGGAGTCCGTCGCTTCCCGGCTGCGCGATCAGGGCTTGAAAGGCAAGGGTATCGCTTTGAGCCTGCGGGATATTCATTTATTCCGCTGGAGCCAGCAGCGTAAACGCGCCCGGCCGACTCAGCTGGCGGAAGAAATTCTGGAGGACGCGGAAATTCTTTTACGCCAGGCCTGGCAGAATGCGCTGCCGCTGCGCAGCATCGGGATCAGTGTATTTGATTTGTGCCTGGATCAGACCGGGGAACAGCTGGATTTGTTCGTCGACGAGCAGCACCGTCAGTCGTTATTGCAGCTGGAAAAGACAGTCGACGGGATCCGCCGCCGGTTTGGCTTTGAAAAGATCCAGCGCTGCAGCCTGCTGCTCGACAAGCCGCTGACCAGCTTTAACCCGAAGCAAGACCAGACAATCCATCCGATCGGTTTCCTCAAGGAACCGATTCAGGCCGGCGGCCGATAGTAAAAATTAAATCGGGCCGTGAATCCGCCAAAGCAAGTTCAGACCGAGGGGAAGAAAGGGATTTCAAGCCGCGGACAACTCGCTGTCCTAAACCTGAAAAACCATGATATAATGAATTTAATAAAAAAGAATGGAAAAGGAGATTAGAAATAAGATGAAAAAACCAGTTTTAGTCATTCTGGCAGCCGGTATGGGCAGCCGCTACGGCGGGCTGAAGCAGATAGACGCTCTCGGCAGCAATGGCGAACCGATCATTGACTTCTCGATTTACGACGCGCATGAAGCCGGATTTGACAAGGTCGTGCTGATCATCCGCAAGGAACATGAGGAAGCCTTCCGTAAGAATCTGACCGATAAAGTATCCAGACATATGGAAGTCGAGTTCGCTTATCAGGATCTCAACGACGTGCCGGAGGGAATCACGGTGCCGGAAGGCCGTGAAAAACCATGGGGAACAACCCATGCGCTGCTGGCCTGCCGCAACCTGGACGCTCCGTTTGCGATCATCAACGCCGATGATTATTATGGCAAGGACGCCTTCCGCGTCATCTACAACTTCTTATCCAACGAAGTCAAAGACGGCGAATACGGCATGGTCGGTTATGTGCTGGAAAACACGCTGACAGACCACGGCACCGTTTCCCGGGCGATCTGCGAACGGGATGAAAACGGCTTCTTGCAGAAGATTGTGGAATGCCCGAAGATCGCGAAGGACGGCGATCGTGCGAAGCTGACCAACGACGATGGCAAGACTTGGGAACCGATTGCGAAGGGTTCTGTCGTTTCGATGAATTTCTGGGGCTTTACGCCGAAAATCTTTGAACAGTGCGAGCCGATTTTTGAGGAATTCATCCGTAAGGGTATCGTTGAAAATCCGATGAAGTGCGAACACGTCATTCCGACGGCAATCGGAACGCTGCTGGAACAAAAGGCCTGCACAGTTAAGGTGCTGACCTCCAACGACCGCTGGTTCGGCGTTACCTATAAAGAGGATAAACCGTATGTCGTCCAGTGCCTGAAAGAATATAAGGATCAGGGACTGTATCCATTCGATTTGTGGAAATAATCCACAGTTACTATAAAATAGCAGTTACTATAAAATAAAGGAAGGACAGTGCTGAAAAGTTATCAGCGTCTGTCCTTTTTTAGTCTGTAAAATCAGAAAGCCAATCAAGCAAGCAGGAATTTCAAGTCTTTATTTCAAATTGGGATGCAGACTGTTGACGCCTGGATAATGCTGCAGGGAAACGTTGGACGGGGAATAAAGACTGCGTCCGTCCAGCGTGAAGCGCGAACCGTGGCATGGGCAGTCCCAGGTTTGATCGGCGGGGTTGTAGTGCAGCGGACAGCCCATGTGCGGACAGGTCAGATCGACCAGAAATTCCAGACCCTCCTCAGGAATGACGACGCCGTAACGGCGTCCATGCAGACGCACGACGGTTCCGGTGCGGCGCGGCTGGTTTTCCGGGGTGACGGTAAAGCGATCCTTGAAGAACGCTTCCGTCAAGGTCGCGGCGTTGCCCAACGTATACAAACTGAATAAATCACCCTTGCGCCGGGCCCGCAGATACGCCGGAATGACGAAGGCCGGATCCTGCACCTGCGCGCTGATCATTTCCGCGGCGATCATCGCCCAGGTATAACCCCATTTGGAATATCCGGATGCGATCCAGTAATGATCCTGAATCTGCCCGATAAACGGCAGGTGGCGGCGGGGAATCAGATCCTGCGCACTCCAGCAGGCCAGCGGCTGATGCACGCCCAGCGTTTTTGCGGTTTGTAACAGCGGTGCGTAAGGATCCTTGGGATAATGATGGATGCCGATGGCCGGACCCGCCAGAATCAAGGTCGGCTGATCCTCTCTGCGCGCAAACCGCAGTGAAAGCGCCTGACCGGGATCGACGGTGTTGAGCATCAGACCGTCGAGGGCCGGATCGCAGCGAAAGGCCGCCGCCGCTTCGCGCTGGTAGTGAAACCGTGCGGCGTACAGCTGCAGCCGGTCAAAGGCCGGGAACTGCGTGGTGAGAATTAAATCCTTGAACCGCAGGCGGTAGCTGCCGTCGCTGATCAGGCAATGGTCCTGAATCTCAACGACCGGGGATTCTTCGTAGAGCGTCACTTTGTCCTTTAACGCTTCCAATAAACCAGCCTGGAACAACCAGGGATCGAGCAGCGCCTGATCCGCCGCGGCCAGCTGATCGGCCCAGGTCAGCGACAGGGGAAAGCTTGGCGGATCGCTCAGCTGGGCTCCGAGAGCTGACAGAGCAGCTTTTTCCTGATTCAGGATCGCCGCGCCTTCTTCGCTCTGCGCCGCTAAAATCGCGCTAGTCCGCTGCCAGCGGCACGCAATGTCCGCCGTGCGGATCAGCTGTTCGTAGTGATCGACGGCCGTGCGGTTGAGCTGGTATACGGATTGCGCGATGTCCGCGGGCAGCGTGTGATACAACGCACCGTGCAGCGCGCTGACCTTACCGGTGTTGCGGGCGGAGTTATTTTCCAGAAAACGCCGTTTTTCAATCACGGTGACGCGCCGGCCGCTGTCTTTGAGCATCCAGGCGCATAACAATCCGGTTAACCCGCCTCCGACAATCGCGATATCGGTTTCCTGATCCTCGTTGAGCTGTGGACATTCCCATAGCGGACGCTGTTTCTGCCAATATGATTTCTGCATCTTCGCTCACCTCGCACTATTCTTCTATTCGTTCCTTAGTATGGACAGGTGAACTGACCTTCAAACAAAAAAACCGGCTCTTCTCAGAACACGGTTTCCAGAAAAGTTTTGATGATGTCGGTGCCGCCGATGAAGGTGCCCAGCGAGCTGAAGACGTTGGCGAGAATGACGACCAGCAGGATCCGGGTCACGCGGTTTTTCCACATGCCTTTAACGGAATTGACGTCTTCGGTCAGATTTTCAAAATCTTTGACCTTCGGCTTGCGTACCGAGGCTTCGACCAGACCGGCGAACCAGCCGGCGGCCAGCAGCGGATTGAGCGAGGTGATCGGCGCCGCCACAAACGCCGTGAGGATCGACAGCGGATGACCGCCGGCCAGCAGCGTGCCGAGGGCGGATAACGTGCCGTTCCATAAGATCCAGCTTTGGATTTGTTCCCAGCCGGCGCTGTGCGAGCTTAGAAAGGTGGCGCAGACCAGCGCGATGATCGCGATCGGAATGCCCCAGCCGATCACTTTGCCCCAGATCGATTTGGGGGGCAAGGAATCCAATTCGTTCAGATCGGCCAGCTTGCCGCTTTCAATCAAAGCGCTGACGCCCGGAACATGCGCCGCCCCCAGCACGGCGACAACTTTTGGTCCTTTGGCCTGGGCAATTTTTGTGGCGAGATATTGATCACGTTCGTGAATCAGGACATCAGCGACGACCGGGAAGCTGTCGCCGACTTCCTTTAACGCGCTTTCCAGCATATCGCTTTGCTTGAGCTGTTCCAGATCCGCTTCCGTGATGTCTTCGTCGTCAAACAGCGAAAAGAGAATGCTGGTGAGCAGCTTGCATTTCTGCCAGAAGCTGTGCTTGCGCCAGATGCGGGAGAACGTCGTCTGGATCCGCCGGTCTGCCAGCACCAGCTCAGCATTCAGTTCTTTGGCGCTCTGGATGCCCTGCATCATTTCCGCGCCGGCGCTGATGTCCATTTTTTTGGCAATTTTCTTCTGGTACGAGCTTAGAATAATATTAGCGAGCAGAAAACCTGTTTTTTTCTGCTTGATGACCTGTACGATATCAGTTTGTTCCCATTGACCCGGATGCATCAGCGACTGATAGCGATCCTCGTCCAATTCCACGCAGATGCTGTCGGGATGAATTTCCTCAAGCGCCTCCTTGACCTGCTGGGCGCTGACCTTGGAAACGTGCGCCGTGCCGATCAAGGTGATTTCTTTTCCTCCGGTTTGTAGAGTAGTCCATTGTTTTTCCATCAAGCCAACCTCATTTCCCGTCTATTGTACCGCAACCTGTTTGGATTTTCCATCTTTTGAAATTCAAACTGCGGTTTCAGGATAAAAAGTGGATCGCCGAGCATACTTCTGGATAGAAAGGAGCCGCTTTTATGAAACCCCAATCACGGATATTCGACATCCTTTTAGCATTTTGCTGGGTGATGATCGTCGTTACCGGTTCGTTGGCGTTAGGATCCTATTGGAGCCGCCGTCCGGTTTCTTCCCTCCAGCCTCAATCCAGCGCCGCGCCTGCCGCTCCGCTGCTGCCGGAACTATCCCAAGCGCTGCCCGACACCGAGCAGCTGATCAGCCAGCTGACGCAGATTGCCAAAGGTCAGTTTACTGCCAAAGGGACGCAGCTGCTGCAGCTGAACCTGTCGGAACAACAGCTGGGGGAATTATTGAAAACTGCGGTCGGCGATATGCTTTCCGATCCGCAGATCACGCTTGAAAACGGCGATGAAGTAACGATTGAAATGACGGTTAACGATCCCGAAGCGCTCGTGAAGCTGTTTCCCAAGCTGAAAGAGTACAGCGCGCTCTTGACGCTGGCGAAGGGCTGCCGCATTGCGGTGGAAGCCAGGCTGAGTGGTCAGGATGACGTAGTCGCCGTAGAGCTGCAGCGGATCAGTCTGGCCGGGGTGGATCTGCCTTCCACACTGGTGAAATCTACGAATACCGCGGTCAATAAGAACTTAAAAACGATTCTCGATAAAATGGACGGATTGCAGATCAGCGTCCTCGAATTGGAAGATCAGGCCCTTCGCTTTGAGGGCACGGTGCCGCAGACTCTTATATTGCAGGGAAAACAGCCATGATGACACAGACCCTCGACGGATCTGTGTTTTCTTTTTGTGAATTTGCAATTCCTGTTTTCCTTTTAATCAGAAAGATTTCTATCTTCAAATTCAACGGCTGCCCGGCAACCGGCGACGGTTGAAAAAACGCCGATCGGCAACGGCCGTCCTTTTTGCCGGATCGCCTGAAAATGGATGAAACATGCCTGAAGGGTTTCAGGCAATTTCAGTTTTCAAGGCTTTTAGAACTGTGCTATAATAATTCAATGAAAGGAGGATTCACCAATGGTTAATTATTACACTACCATTCAGTCGATCCTGAACTACACGCGGATGTTTTTTGACATCCTGATCATGTGGCTGCTACTCTATTACACAATAAAAATCGTTCGGAATAACTCCCGGACGATTCAGATATTTAAGGGAATTGTCCTGATTCTTGTGATCAAAGCGGTCGCCAACGTCTTCGGCCTGAACACGGTCGGCTGGATTGCCGACATGTTTGTGTCGTGGGGCTTCATCGCCGTCATTATTATTTTCCAGCCGGAAATTCGATCGCTGTTGGAAAAGCTGGGAAAATCCAATGTTTTTTCACGTATTTCCACCCTTTCAGGAAACGAGAAGGAGCATCTGGTCGACGAGCTGGTCAAAGCCGTCATGATTTTGTCCAAGGATCAGACCGGAGCGCTGATTTCATTGGAACAGTCCCATTCCTTAAACGATTATGTCAAAACTGGAACGCCGATGAATTCGATGGTCACCGCCGAACTGCTGACCTCGATTTTTGTGACATCCACGCCGCTGCATGACGGCGCGGTCATCATCCAGGGCGACCGCCTGGCATGCGCCAGCGCATACTTCCCGCCGACCAATCAGGAGCTGCCATCGCGTTACGGCGCGCGGCACCGCGCGGCGATCGGGATCAGTGAAATCACCGATTCCGTAACGATCGTCGTCTCTGAAGAAACCGGCAACATTTCGATTGCCGAGGGCGGACAGATCACGACGGTATCCAAGAAGGAACTGCGCGATTATCTGCTGCGCGTTGTCTGCAACGAGGAAACCGTTGTGCGGGAAAAAACACCAAAGACGCAGACCCGGAAATCCTATTTCGTGATCGACGAACCGCAGTTAGTCGTTGAGAAAGAAATCGAAACGAAAAAGTCAGAAAAAGGCTTGCTGAACAAGATCGCCGTCAAGAAGCAGGACGGCGGGGAAAGCGGCGAAGCGGAGAAAAAGAATGCCGAGCATAAGGGCAATCTGTTCTCCGGGATCTTTAATAAGAAGAAAGACGCGGAAGTTCCGGCAGACCGGCTGAGCGAACTTGAAAAAGAAGAAGAAAACATCAAGCTGCCGAAAAAGAAAAAGAAGAAAGCCCCGTCTTCGTCCATGTTTGAGGAACCGAAAATTCTTGAGCAGCAGATCGCGGCTCAGGAAGCCGAGAAGAAAGCACAGGCTGATGCTGAGATCAAAACTGAGGCCGCCTCGGAAGAACCGGTTCAGGCGGCGGTGACCGAAGTGCTTGAGATTAAAACCGCACAGAGCGAGGATGAAGCCAGAGCTAAGAAAAAGCCGCGGGCCAAAAAGCCAAAGGACGCGGAAGAATCTGCGGAGAACAAGGCGAAGCGCACCCGGAAGAAGGCTGAGGAGAAAGCATCCGAAGATAAAGAAGCCGCGGCCAGAGAAATTGCAGAAATGGAAAACACCGGGAAAGAAAATCCGGAGGTTAAGGTGAATACCACAACCACCGCCGACATCACTGCCGAAAATCAAAATCATTCCCCGATTGATGATGTCAAGCTGGAATTCAGCGCTTCCGAGGAAGTGAACGAACACTCTCTGGAAGAAGCGGTGAACTCCGCCGATCAGGAAGGAAGTGACAAGCATGAAGAATAACGATCCAAGACAGAATCCGCAGATGAAGGATTCTGAATCCAAGCTGGAGCTGGCGAATAAGATTGCCCGTCAAAGCAAGAAAGTAGTCAAGACCTACGCGACGATCGAAGACGGACTGTTTAAAGGCGTGCGCTGGTTAAGCTCCTGGATCGACCGGATCCTGTTTAATCCGCGGTATGGGAAAATCGTTTCGCTGGCGCTGGCCGTACTGTTGTATCTGACGGTCAATTTTACGAACACCAGTTTGTCCAACAACATCCAGAGTGTATTTGAATTGCCTTCCGTGCCGGTCACGATCAACTACAATTCCGATATGTTTGAAATTTCAGGTTTGCCGGGCGAGGTCGCCGCTTACGTCATGGGCGAGATGTCCGACGTCCAGCTGGTCCGCACGCAGAAAAGCTACAGCGTGGTCGCCGATCTTTCCGGTCTGACCGAAGGCACTTATCAGGTGAAGCTGCAGCCGAAGGATTTCTCCGAGCGGGTCAACGTCAAGCTGGAACCGTCGACCGCGATGGTGACGATCAAAAAGAAAGTCACGACGCAATTTGATTTGAGCTATGACTTTATCAATACCGATAAGCTTGATAACATCTATATTCTGGGTGAACCTCAGTTTGAAGCGACAAAGGTGAACGTCCGGGCCGCTTCCGATACGCTTGACAGCATCGCGTTTGTCAAGGCGCTGATCGACGTTTCCGGCAAGACCGCCGACTTTGAACAGGACGCGGTGCTGGTTGCTTATGATCAAACCGGAACTCCGGTCAAAGCGGATATCATCCCAAGCACGGTGAAGGTCAACGTCAAAGTGACATCGCCAAGCAAGGATGTGCCGGTCGCCGTGGAATTGCAGGGCGAAATGCCGCAGGGCAAAGCGATTGAAGAAATTATCTTCGATCATTCATCCGTCAAGATCTACGCGCAGCAGTCCGTATTGGACAAGCTGGACAAGGTTTCCGTTCAGCTGGACGCGACCAAGCTGACCTCCGATACCAAGATGTATCAGACGATCACCTTGCCGACCGGCGTCCGCCAGATCAATCCGGCTCGTGTGAACATGGATATCAAGCTGGGCGACGCCGTATCCAAGACGATCGACAACGTCGCGATCAATGCCATCAACAATACAAACCGCTACAACGTGCAGACTAAAGATGATCAGATCGCGGTCAGCGTTACGGTCTATGGAACGCAGGCGAATGTGGATAAAATCACCGCCGGCGACATTTATGTATACTTTGATATGAAGGACCTGCAGCCGGGCGAGCAGGAAGTCACCTTGCAGGTAAATCAGGATGCAGGGACTTATGTGAAGTACACGCTGCAGCAGGCATCCTTAACCGTCAACGTCACGGATCCAGGCAATTCCGCGGCAGCTGATGACAATGACAGCGATGGAGGAACAAATTAATGGGACGTTATTTTGGAACTGACGGCATCCGAGGCAAGGCCAATGAAACGCTGGACGTACAGCGGGCCTTCCAGGTCGGACGGTATTTGGGCTACTACTTTTCCAGGCAGGGAAAAGGCCGGATTCTGGTAGGCAAGGACACGCGCCTGTCTTCCGGTATGTTTGAAAACGCGATCGCAGCCGGTGCCTCGGCCAGCGGCGCCGATGTGTATTTGTTAGGCTACTGCCCGACGCCAAGCGTGGCGTATCTGGTCAAGCGCGAACAGTTCAGCTGCGGCGTGATGATTTCCGCCAGCCACAATCCGTACTATGACAATGGAATCAAGGTGTTCTCCCAGGCCGGAATTAAGCTGTCCGCTGAAATTGAAGCTCTGGTAGAAGACTATATCGACAATCTGACGGAAATCCCGCTTGTCAGCGGCGAGAAGATCGGCCAGGTCATCCGCTATGACGAAGGTGTGGAGCATTATCTGGACTGGCTGGAATCATTGTTTGATTTCCGGCTTGAACAGTTCCATCTGGCGCTGGATCTGGCCAACGGTTCGGCGACGACGACCGCGGAGAAGCTGCTGCGGCGGATGGGCGCGCACTGCACGGTGATTCACAGCGAGCCCAACGGCGTTAACATCAATACCCAATGCGGTTCCACGCATCCGGAGTCGCTGCAGGAACTGATGAAAAGCGGGATCTTCGATCTGGGACTGGCGTTTGACGGCGATGCAGATCGTTTGATCGCCGTGGATCCGCAAGGCAACCTGATCAATGGAGATTACGTTCTGTATATCTGCGGGAAATATCTGAAAGAAAACGGACATCTGCGCGGGAATACGGTTGTCAGCACAGTCATGGCGAACCTGGGTTTCTTCAAGGCGATGGATCAGCTGGGCATTGCGACGGAATCGACGCAGGTCGGCGATAAATACGTTTATGATTGCATGGTGAAAAACGATTACATGCTTGGCGGTGAACAGTCGGGTCATATCATTTTCAAAGAACATGCGACAACCGGCGACGGCCTGCTGACGGCGCTGAAGCTGTTGGAAGTGATGCACAAAACCGGCAAGAATATCCGGGAGCTGGAGGAAGGACTGAAGATTTATCCGCAGCTTCTGGTCAATGTGCCGGTGAAGGACAAAGAGGCGGCGATGCAGGCGGAACCGATCGTAAACGAAGTTGCGGCGATCAATGAGGAACTGCACGGCAATGGCCGGATTCTCGTTCGTCCTTCAGGCACGGAACCGTTAGTGCGGGTCATGGTCGAAGCGGAAAGCGATGAGCTGTGTCATCATTATGTCTACCGCGTCGTCGATTTGATTGAAAAATCGGGACTGTAAGAGAAATTACGGCAAAGCCGGGAAATGAAAGGGAAGGTGGATTCAGCGGCCTTCCCTTTTTACAAGCTTCCAGCGCTCTCTTTGATTTGATGATGCCATGGCTGCGGGCTTCAGAAAAATATAGCTTTCCGAAGCTGGAAACGATACAATAAAGAAAGATAAGACAGCGGGAGAGTCCGGCTTGTTAATAAAAGAAAGAAGGTATTCCAATGAAAGAGAATCGTTATGATGATCCGGATTTTTTTGAAAAATACAGCCGTATGAGCCGTTCGGAAAAAGGATTGGCGGGCGCCGGGGAATGGCCGGTGCTGCAGGCGATGCTGCCGGATTTCACTTTGAAGCAGGTATTGGATCTGGGCTGCGGTTATGGCTGGCATTGCCGGTACGCGATGGAAAACGGCGCGTCTTCCGTGCTGGGTATTGATCTGTCGGAAAAAATGCTGAATCAGGCGCGAAAAGTGAATCAGCTGGAGGGGATCGAATATCAACAATGTGCACTGGAGGATTATGCTTATCCTGCGGAAATGTTTGACGTCGTCATCAGCTCGCTGACGCTGCATTACATTGAGAATCTGACAGCTTTGTTCCAAAAAGTCGCCCAGACGCTGCGGCGGGGTGGGGAATTCATCTTTTCGATGGAGCATCCGGTCTTTACCGCGGAAGGCAGCCAGCAGTGGCTGGATCAGACTTCTGCCGGCAATCCAGTGTGGCCGGTTACCCGCTACTTTCTGGACGGTCGCCGGGATTCGATCTTTTTAGGTGCAGCGGTTGTGAAATACCATCATTCGCTGACGACGATCGTGCAGGCGCTGCTCGTGAATGACTTTGAACTGGAGGATATCCGTGAGCCTCAGCCGACAGCGGCGCTGATCCGTGAAGTGCCGAAGATGGAGGAAGAATTGCATCGTCCGATGATGATTATTTTCAAAGCGAAGAAACGGTAGCCGCCGCCTTCGTTTTCTTTTTTTATCCTGATTCCTGTTCGGGGTTTCGTGGATTTCCCAGCTTAAATTTGATACAATGGAAACGTGGGGTGAGATGCAGTGAAGAAAGTAATAGCGATTGTAGAAGATGAAAAAGATCTCAATGAACTGGTCAAGCGGTATCTGGAAAAGGAAGGCTATGAAGTCCGATCTTATTTGACTTACGAGGAAGCTTCCGCCCATACCTCGGACGACGACGTACATTGCTGGATTCTGGATATTATGCTCGACGATAAAAGCGGTTTTGATCTGATTGAAGAAATCCGGATGCAGTCTCCGGAGGTGCCGGTCGTATTCATGTCGGCGCGCGATAAAGAATTTGACCGGATTATCGGTCTGGAAAAAGGCAGCGACGATTACATCACCAAGCCATTCTCGCCGAAGGAACTTGTGCTGCGCATTAACAACATCATGAAGCGGACATATAAGGAAGATGCCAACCGGATTGTGATTGATGGGTATGAAATTGACGAAGCGCAGCGGCTGGTATTTGAGAAGGGCCGGGAGCTGGATTTGACGACCAAGGAATTCGACCTGTTGATGCTGTTTGTAAAAAACAAAGGCACCGCCTTTCTGCGGGAACAGATTCTTGAACAGGTGTGGGATGTAAACTATTTCGGTTCCGATCGGGTTGTGGACGACACGCTGCGGCGGCTGCGCAAGAAGATGCCGAATCTGAGTATCCATACGATCTACGGCTTCGGCTACCGGCTCGGATAAATGAAGCGCCTGCGCATTTGGCTCAAGGAGCTGTCGCTGTCTCAGCAGCTGCTGACGCTGATCTTTCTGGTCGTTACCGTCTTCACCGTATTCTTCTTCGTCTATCTGTCGGAGAGCGTGAATGAATTTGTTGAAAAACAGATGTACAGCATGCTGCACCGCGCCCAGAACAATATCGCCTTCAACTATTCGATGGATATGGACATCGAAGAAATCGCTGAAAATACCGATCCCAGCATCATCCATTTATTTTATGATAAGGAAACCCGCCAATTTTCCAAAATTGGGACAATGACGTTGGATCCGCAGCTGACCTCTCATCTGCTGGAAGAAGCTGACGGTTTAGCTCAGGAGGTGGCGGACCGCGCCTATGTGCAGGACCGCAAGACGTATTTCTATTCGTTGGTGAGACTGGATTCTCATACAATTTTAATCTCACTGATGAGCGACAGCTACCGCAGCGATTTTAAAAACATGCTGCTCAACAGCGTGATCAATCTCAACGTGCTCGTTGTGTCGCTGTTGTTTGTCTGCCTGATGTTGTGGATCAGTTCCTTGATCCATCCGCTGAATCAGATCCGCAATTATATCGAAAAGGTCAGCCGCGGCGAAGACGCCGAGCTGCATATCGAGCGCCGTGATGAGATCGGCCAGGTGGCCCAGGCGTTAGTTGCGATGAAGGATGAACTGGATAAACAGGAGAAAATCAAGGAAGAAATGATCCAGAATATATCGCATGATCTGAAAACGCCGATCGCGACGATCAAGTCGTACGGCGAAAGCATCAAAGACGGAATTTATCCGTATGAGACGCTGGAAAAGAGCGTCGACGTTATCATCGAGCACGCCGATCGTCTGGAAAAAAAGGTTTACAGCCTGATCATGCTGAACAAGCTGGGTTACCTGACTGACGATGGCATGGCCGGGGATAAGCTGGACATGAGTTCGGTGATCAACAAAGCGATTTTGTCTTTAAAAGTCATCCGGCCGGAGCTGGCGATCACAACCCATCTGGAAAAGATTTATTTCCATGGCGAGGAGGATCCGTGGCGGGTTGTCGTCGAGAATCTGCTGGATAACTCTATCCGTTATGCTACCCATGAGATTGTCATTACCTTAAATGAAAAAGAACTGACAGTCGCTAACGATGGACCGTTAATGAGCGAGGAACGGCTGAACAAGCTGTTTAAACCGTATGAAAAAGGAACGGATGGCAAATTCGGCCTTGGCTTGTCGATCGTCTACCGCGTCTGCACGACCTACGGATATCGGGCAGAGGCAGAGAATCTCAACAATGGCGTTATCTTTAGAATCTCCCGACCGGGCGGACTGAAACGTGAAAAGCCGCGGAAGCTGGAAGGGAAATTCAAGGGAAAAAAGGAGAAAATCCGGGAGGAAAAGAATGAAAATTCAAACAGTTAAACTCAACATCAATCCCCGCGAGCCGATCCGGGCGGCGGGCTTTGCGCAGCAGGTCGCACCTTTGGATACTGTGCGCGATCCATTGTTTGCGCGCGTCCTTGTGCTGGAACAAAATGGCTGCCGCTATGTGCATGCCGCATTGGACTCGCTGCAGGCGCCGATTGCGTTAGTCAATGAGGTCCGCGAACGTCTCGAACAAGCCTGGGGATTACCGACCCATGTGATCATTAGTGGAACGCACACCCATTTTGCACCGGATATGCGCGTGGAAAGCTATCGCAATCAGGTTCGCGATCAGTTGTGCGAAGCCTTGATTCCCTTGACGCTGCGGGAAGCGGAGCTGACGTGCAGCTATGTGAGGGAGCCGTTTACCCAAGTCGGCCAGAGCCGGATCAGTCACTGGTCGACCGATCAGATTTTTGCGCATGCGCTGTGCTTCTATGAAGGGGACAGACGGATTGCTTCCTTGCTGATCTATAACTGCCATCCTACTTCATTAAATGGGGACACGCCGTTTTTCACCTCGGAATATCCCGGTTATGCGATGCGTCAGCTGGACGCGAAGTATCCGGGCGAGTTCTTCTCCTTCTTACAATCTGCGGCCGGCGACGTCAGCACCCGCTTTACCCGGAAGGAACAGACCCCGGCCCAGATGGAACACTTCGGCGCGGTTATGGCGGAAGAGTTTGAGCGGCTGTTAGCCCGGCCCGCTCAGAAATACCCGGTGGAACTGGATTATGCCGAACGTGTCGTTGAGCTGAAGCATGAGCTGAAAGATCCGGCAGATCTGGTGATTCCGGATTATTACAGCGAGCGGGAGCGGATTACGCTGCAGTATGGCATTGAACGGAGTAAGGAGAACCTGGCTCATCCGGAGAAACTGCGGCATCAGACGACATTCACAGCGTTGAAAATCGGCCCGTTCCGGTTGATCTTCAGTGAATTTGAGCTGTTCAGCGAGTACAATACCGCGACCCTTCCTGGCCGCAGCGCCCTGATCTGTTATTCCCAGGGGTACAGTCACTATGTCGCGGGTCCGTCGTTTGACGGCATGACCTATGAATCACTGCAGGATACGCTGAGCGCAGATACCCGCCGCGCGTTTTTGGACGTAATCCGTCAGCTTTCAGAAAATTAATCAATTCAAAACTTGGATCCGGGTTTGACATTGGGAGCGCACCGCAAAAATCAGGATTCAGAAAACAGTCATCCAGGAGTGAAGGGCTTCAGGATGAACGATATGATTTCCGATTCGATCACAGTGCTCAATTAAGCCGAGAACGTCAGTTTTTAAACAAACTGGCGTTTTTGTTTTTAATTCGATCCAATCGAAACTTGATGCCCCACTTCTATATTAACTTTGTCCTGTCGCATCAAGGAAGCTGCCGATTGCAAATTTCAGGCAAACAGGAAAGGGGTGGGAAATTTCGTGGTATAATAAAACGGTTTAAAGGAGAATATGACCATGCGTAAGAAGGGAAAATGGTTGGGAAAACTCGTGCAATTTGAACTTTTGTATCGGGTTTGTTTATATTTGTTCGTCAACCCGCTGCTCAGTCAGCTGCTGCGGTTATATTTAAGCCGGGCGCGGTCGGGAATGACGTTTAATTCAGATATTATCTTGCGTTTTTTATCCTTGCCAGGGATTTTATTAGCTTTATTTTACATGCTTGTGGGTACCGGGCTGATTGTTTTTGAATTCAGCGTGATCCTGCATTTAATCGATAAAGGCCAGCGGAATGAAGAACTGTCGATCCGCGAAGCCTGCCGTCAGTCGCTGTTTTCATTGAAAGGAATCCGCAGCTTTCAATTACCGTTGTGCACACTGTATTATGCTTTATTTTTGCCAGCCGTGCACCTGGTATATATCAATGCGCTGATTCCGCGGCTGCGGGTGCCGGAATTTGTGATTGGTGAATTGCGAATGACAGCTTCCGGCCGCCTGTTGATCGGCGCTTTCTGGCTCTGTCTGTACGGCCTCGGGATTTTCTTCCTGTTTGTCCCAATCTTGATGATCTATCGCCGCTTAAAGCTGAGTCAGGCTGTGCAGGAGAACATCAGATTGTGGAAACATCTGACGATCAGAGAACGGGGACAACTGGCAGTGGGGTGTGGTCTGTGGTTTCTGGCAGAGTACCTTGTCGTTGATTTCCTGCCGAAAGCGTTGCTGATCAACTCTGATTTTAACCGGTACTTTTTAAAAAATCTGATTTTATCGCCGACATTCCGGCATTATCTGCTGCAATCGGTTCTGATTCAGCTGGCGTTCTTTTTGATGAGCTTAAGTTTTTTCTATTCTTTAGTCCGCATGGTGCGCAGGCTTGGCGTGGAGATGATCGAAGAAGAGCCGGAAAGCGAGAATGTGGAAAAACTGAATGAGGCGGTATCCCGGGTGCGCGGGGTCACTGCGGCAGGCATACGGAAAGTGAAGTCCCATGCCGGTCTGCCACGTTGGCTGCGCCGGCATCCGTGGATCTGCGGGCTGCCGCTGATTCTTGTTTTCTGCTTTGGTCTCTTCGAAATCTTCCCTGATTTTATAACGTTCCTGCTGCCGATCAGCCTGGTTGTCAGCGCGCTGTATCTTTTGGGAGCGCTGGCGACGAAGCTGCGCCCGCAGTCGGCGGGGAAACTGAATTGGGTTTATGTCAGAGTCCATAGTTGGCTGAGCCGGCGGCGGGTCTATCAGCGACATCCCTGGATGGTGCGGGTTCTGCTGCTCTTGATGGTCATGTACAGTGCCGATCTCTATCTGCGGCCGCTGTCGCGTGAACATCAGCCGTGGGCGATCGGACATCGTGGATCAGCTTATGCGATTGAGAATACGATTGAAGCTGTGCGGCAGGCAGCGATCGCGCATGCCGATTATGCTGAAATTGACGTTCAGCTCAGTGCCGACGGCATCCCTGTCGTTTATCACGATCCCACTTTGACGCGGTTGAGCGGTGTGAATAAAAAAGTAGAAGAGCTGACGGCGGAGCAGCTGCAGTCGCTGACGCTTCGTACCGAAGGTCAGTATATCAAAGGAAAAATTCCAACACTGCGGCAGATGATTCAGACGATGAAGACCTGGGAAGGGGAAACCGGTCTGCTGATCGAACTGAAACCGGTTAACGGCAATCAGGCGGAACTAGTTGAAAAAGTGATTGAAGTGGTAGAAAGCGAGAATTTTGCGGCACGTTCCATCTTCATGTCGCTGGATTATGAAGCCGTACAAAGCTTACAGCGCCAGCGGCCGCAGTGGTGGATTGGGTATTGCGTTTATGGAACAGCCGGAGAGATGGATTATCGAATCTGGAATTGGAATATCGACTTTCTGGCGGTTGAGGAAAGTCAGATTTCCGTCAGCTTTCTGGAACAGGCCGGCCGCGCCTGGATGCCGATCTATGTCTGGACGGTAGACGATTACAATAAGATGAGCAATTATCTCGATATGGGCGTCAGCGGCCTGATCACAAATTACCCGGATCTGGCACGGGAGGAAGCGGACGCTTACATGGATCGCTATCCGCAATATTACCAATACCAGGGCAGGGGATACCCGATCTACGATTGGGAATCGGAATAAGCGGCAGGACTGCGCAGGGGAAGACATGATTGGAGAACGAGGATCATTTGATTAACGTGCCAGACGGCCATCTGAAGAGCAGTGAAGGCAAGAGACGGCAGGAAAAGAGCGTTTATTTGAATTCTTATTGAAAAATAGAAAACAGGCATAAAAGACAGCGCAATCAGAGCGTGAACCGGACTCAAATCAAATTGAGCATTCCGGGATCTCGGGAGCAGATGTCTTTATTTTCTGGGATTGGACAGGGGGAAAATCAGGTTTTATGCGGCATACTGTCTGCGTCAGCTTACTCAAAAAGCCAACCAGGCGCCGAAGGTGATAAAGCGGATCAGGTCAGCCAGAGTATGCGCACCGACTGCGGAAGTCAGATTGACAATCCATTGCAGCAAG
Source organism: Holdemania sp. 1001302B_160321_E10 (assembly GCF_015552275.1). Lineage (NCBI taxonomy): Bacteria > Bacillati > Bacillota > Erysipelotrichia > Erysipelotrichales > Erysipelotrichaceae > Holdemania > Holdemania sp. 1001302B_160321_E10. The sequence goes on from NZ_JADNEM010000008.1 coordinate 73,549, forward strand.
GCAAACGGTAGACCGAAGGCAGCGGTCATGACGAGCAGACTGCCGATTTCAGCCATGCCGGGGAAATGAATCAGAACCTGCGGCGGGATCATGATCAAAAGGCAAAAAAACGTCTGGATGTGACTGAATTTTTTCTTTCCAGCGACTTCGACGTAAAATGCGTAAAGGAAGGTGCGGAATAAAATCTCCTCAAACAAGCCGGCCCGCAGCGCATCAAATAGGAAGATCAGACAAAAGCGGCAGCATCGTTAACTGACCCAGACAAGGCCCAGATTCAAACGTCCCAGAACGATCCCCGCGCCTGAAATCCACCCCATCGTCCGCTGAAATTCTTTTTTTCCATTGGTCAGAAGATAAAATGAGGGGATGCGGCGTCTTTTGCAACTTGGCTGTGGAAGCGATATAACCGGACAGGACAAAGAGCCCCATCAAAGGATGGGAAACCATGGCGATGGCCGCAAAAACCATCACAAAACAAGATCAGACCGGCGAATGTTGTTTTATAACGGATCAGAAAATCCATGCCCAGAGCCGCAAACAAGACAAACCACAAAACCATCACGTTTAGAATTACAGTAAGAATGCCCAATCCAATGAATCCGGCACAGAGAAGTTCCGGACGAAATGTTGGCGACCTGTTTTTTGTCGTTGATAATTCTCTTTTTAACGTTTTTTCACCAAGGGGGGGGAAGGACGAAGAAAGCAGGATGAAGGACGAAGAAAGCTCTGAATTGCGGATCGTAAACGGGAAAGTAAAATCAGGCTGGACAGACTTGAACAGGCTGGAAAGAACGTGGGAAAATCCTGTCAGGATCAAAGCCGGGAATCCGGGAAGCTGATGTTCTTTCGGCAGATTAAAAAAAGGCGCCCAACGGACGCCTTGTGGTTTTATTCTTTATTTTCGACAGGTTTGACGACTTCCGCCAGCGAAGCCAGCGTGCCGGTGATATCCTGCAGGTTGCTTGGGACGATCAGCTTGGTCGCCTTGCCGTCCGCCATCTTCTGCAGCGTTTCATAACCCTTCAAGGTTAAGAATTCCAGGCTTGGATCGGAATTCTTGATCATTTCAATACCTTTAGCCTGTGCAGCGTACAGCCGTTCAGTTGCCTGAGCCTGGCCTTCCGCTTCCGCGATCATGGCTTCCTTCTTCGCCGTAGCGCGCAGAATCATGGATTCCTTTTCGCCTTCCGCGGTCAGGATTGCCGATTTCTTTTCACCTTCGGCACGCAGGATCGCTTCACGACGTTCCCGTTCCGCCCGCATCTGCTTCTCCATTGATTCCTGGATGTCGCGCGGCGGGATGATGTTCTTGACTTCAACACGGCCGACCTTGACGCCCCATGGATCCGTTGCTTCGTCCAAAATTGCGCGCATCTTCGTATTGATGATATCGCGGGAAGTCAGCGTCTCATCCAGCTCCAGCTCACCGATGATGTTTCGCAGCGTTGTCGCCGTCAGATTTTCCAAAGCGCTGATCGGCCGTTCGACGCCGTAAGTATACAGCTTCGGATCGGTAATCTGAAAGTAGACGACCGTATCGATCTGCATCGTAACGTTATCCTTGGTGATGACTGGCTGCGGATCAAAATCCTTGACGATTTCTTTTAACGAAACCTTGTTGGCGACGCGGTCGATAAACGGTACCATGAAATGCGGACCGGTATGCCACGTGCTGTGGTAAGCGCCCAGGCGCTCAACGACATAAGCTTTGGCCTGCGGCACGATTCGGACGCAGTAGCAAATCACTGCAATGGCAATCAGGAAGATGACCAGGAAGACTAATATTTGTAAGAACCCATTCATAATTTATTTCCTTTCTCGACTGAAACCTCAGTCCTCTATTTTTTTCACGAGGAGTTTTGCGCCCTCGATCGCAACGATTTCCACTAACGATCCCTCATTGATCGGATGCCCGTCGACGCTGATCGCGTTCCAGACCACACCGTTCACCTTGAGTTCGCCCCAGGCTTCCCCGGTAATGTCTTTCAGAAGCTGGACATGTCGGCCGATCACCCGGTCGGCGTTCGTCGCGACAATATTGCCTCGTAAATACTGGGAAGCCATCGGCCGGATCGCTGCCAGACAAACTAACGACGCCGCAAAGAAGATGACGACCTGCCAGATAAAGGCCAGATTCAACGCCAGCGCGCCCAGGGCAAACAACGCTCCGACGCAGAACCAGATACTGACAAGACTGGTCGCCGTCGCCAGTTCAACGACCAGCGCCCCCAAGAATACCAGAATCCATAAACCGAAATACATTTTTCCTCACCTCCTTATACGGGATTGTTCAGATCAATAATCAGCATTTTTTCGCGTTCATCAAACTGCGCGGGAACTTTAATCCCGTTGCATTCGATGCCTGTCAGCTGGGCGATTTCCTCAATCAGCGCTTTGTTGCTGATGCGGGCATATCCCTTTCCCATGGATACTTTATGCAGCTGCTCCAGCGGGATGAGTTTTAAATCTACCTCTCGCTTGGTCACGGGGCGGATCGCAACTTTCCGTTCTTCCCGGTCGAGTCCGATACAGCACCATCGAATATCTTCAAAATAGGCAGCCGCTACGTTGTTTAACGTGAAATTGTTCGGATACAAGGTCACTAACATCGTGTAGGCGTTGCCCTTAACCCACTCAAACATGACTTCGATCTCCTTTCTATACCATGCTCTTATTATACGCTGAATCCTCAAAATCTTCAATATCTTATTTTGCTTATTCTGAATATTATTTTTGTACTTTCCAAGCTTGTGAAGATTGCATATAATAAAGTAGAAACAATGGAGGATTTTTATGCCGCAAATTAAAATTAACGGACTGAATATTGAAGTTGCGACGGAAGGTCAGGGCCGCGATGTAGTGCTGTTGCACGGCTGGCGGCAGCGGATGATCATGATGGAACCCATCTACAATCATCTTAAAGCCCATTTTCGGGTTTTTAATTTCGATTTTCCCGGTTTCGGTAAAAGCGACGAACCGCCGGTTGCCTGGGGCGTCCCGGAATATCGGGAGTTTCTCGAAGCGTTTTGCCGGACCTTTGATATCCATGATCCGATTCTGATCGGTCATTCCTTCGGCTGTCGGGTGGCCGTTCACTACGCGGTAAAGAATCCCGTGCATAAGATGGTGCTGACCGGCGCGGCGGGAATCCGGCCGAAGCAAACCTGGCAGGCCAAGCTCAAAATTGTAGGCTACAAAGCGGCGAAAAAAGCGATCACGCTGGTCGGCAGCGAAACGATGCTGGAAGACTTCAAACGCAAATCCGGTTCCGACGATTACCGCAGCGCAACCGGCATTATGCGCGAAACCTTTGTTAAAGTTGTCAACGACGATGTCAGCGGGATGCTGGAAGACGTTACGGTTCCAGTCTTGTTGGTCTGGGGCGAAAACGACGAAGCAGCGCCTTTATGGATGGGAAAACAGATGGAAGCGAAAATGAAGAATGCCGGACTGGCAATTTTTGAAGGGGACGATCATTTCGCGTATTTCAACCAGAGCGCCCGGTTTAACCGGTGTCTGGATGTCTTTTTAAAGGAAGACTGGGAGGAATGACATGGAGTTTTTACGACAGATTCAGGATTTATTAGAGAAAGTGCTGTTTTCAGCACTGCTTTTGTGTATGATGGTGATTCCCTGGAAGCATGCTTTGCACATGTTCCAGCAGAACCGGTATGAGCCGGGGCGGTATATTCAGTGGGGAAAAGATCAGCTGAAAGTGTGGAAGCACTGGCTGTTTCCTGTGCTGATTCTCGTTCTGGCGCTCGGCTGCATCGTGATTCCGGATTACCGGCTGGGGAAGATCGCGACGGTGTGGCTGGCGGTGTTTGTCGGCGGGGTTACTTTATATCGGGAAAAGAAAAAAAGCTATATCAAACCGCTGGCGGTGACCGCGCGGGTTAAACGGCAGATCGCCGTCATGCTTGTGCTGAACTGCCTGTGGCTGATTCCGGCGGTCATGCTGACGGATTATCCGTTATGGGCGTTGTGGGTTGTCGCGGCATGCTGGATCAACTGGCTTTTGATCTTTCCCATGGCCTGGATTACCAGTCCGTTTGAGAAGTTGATCAAAAAACACTATATGAAGCTGGCAAAGGAAATTCTGAAGAACCATGACCGGTTGATTAAGATCGGGATTACCGGCAGTTATGGCAAGACTTCCTCAAAAAATATTCTTCAGCAGATTCTTTCTGAGAAGTTCTATTCACTGCCGACGCCGGCGTCGTTCAATACGCCGATGGGAATCACGATCACCATCCGCGAACAGCTGAAACCAACGCATGAGGTGTTCATCTGCGAGATGGGGGCGGATCATGTCGGCGATATCGAGCAGCTGATGAATTTTGTGCAGCCGCAGATCGGCTTAGTAACCTCGATCGGTCCGCAGCATCTGAATACGTTTGGTTCTCAGGAAAATATCGTCACGGAAAAAATGAAGATGATCGAGAAGCTGCCGGTCACGGGCTTCGGTGTATTAAATAAGGATAACGAGTTGATCCGGAATTACTATATCAAGAATAAGTGTCCGATCGCCTGGTATGGCATCGAGCAGGAGGATGTGGATTACCGGGCCGTGAATATCAGCTTTGGCCCGCAGGGATCCTCGTTTGATATCCATACGCGCGAGGGTGCGGATATTCCGTTTAAAACGCGTTTATTGGGTGAACACAACATCGCGAATATTCTGGCGGCTGTGGCGGTTGGCCGGCATCTGGGTGTCAGTTGGGAACAGCTGCAGAGCGCAGTGGCGCAGGTGCGGTATGTCGAGCATCGGCTGGAAGTGAAGAAGATTAATGGTTATACGTTTATTGACGACGCGTTTAATTCAAATCCGGTGGGCTCTGCGATGTCTTTGCAGGTGCTGAAGACAATGCCGGGCACCCGGTTTATCGTCACGCCGGGGATGATCGATCTGGGTCCGCGTCAGCATGAGATCAATAAGCAGTTCGGCATGAAAATGAAGGATTGCGCGGATGAGGTCATTCTGGTGGGCAAGCGGCAGACGGAGCCGATTGTCGAGGGATTACAGGCTTGCGGATTTGATATGGCGCACGTGCATATCGTCGCAACGGTGAAGGAAGCGTTTGGTCTTGTTTATCAAAAGGCAGCCTACACGGATACCATTTTATTGGAAAATGATTTGCCGGATGCGTTTAATCAATAAGGAGCCAAAATCAATGAAGTGGACTTTAATCGCAACGTGGAAAATGGCGGCGGAAGGCATGCGGCTGGCGGAAGCGAATTTGCGGAAATCAGGCTCGGCCGATCAGGCGCTGGAGACGGTGATCACCGCAGTCGAAAGGGATCCGCGGTTTCATTCCGTCGGTTATTCGGGACTGCCGAATCAGGCGGGCGTCGTGCAGTTGGACGGTGGTTATATGAACGGTGATACGTTATCCATCGGAGCGGTCGGCTGTGTTGAAAATGTAGCGTCGGCGTTTAAGCTGGCGCGGCATTGTGCGGATCAGCAGTTTAATAATTTCCTGGTTGGCGAGGGTGCATCGCAGTTTGCGGTTCAGTCAGGCATGGAAACGATGGAATTATTAACTCCGGAAGCGAAGATGATTTATGAGCAGCGCCGGGCGGAGCCGGAACCGTTATCCAGTTATAAAGGGCATGATACGGTTGGGGTTTGTTGTCTGGACGGGCAGGGCACGTTGGCGGCTGGAACATCGACTTCGGGACTGTTCATGAAAAGGCCGGGTCGCGTGGGCGATTCACCGGTCTGCGGGAGTGGTTTCTATGCGGACAGTGAGATCGGGGCTGCGGCTGCTACGGGCGTGGGCGAAGAAATCATGAAAGGGTGTCTGAGCTATGAGGTGGTACGCCGGCTGCAGCAGGGACAGGATCCTCAGAGAGCGGCTTCATCGCTCGTAGCGGAATTCACGCAAAAGTTAATTCGGAAACGGGGCCGGGCCGACGCGATTTCCTTAATTTGCGTAGATAAGGAAGGGCGCTGGGGTGTTGGCACGAATATCAAGTTTGCTTTCGTGGTCAGTGATCAGGATCATCCGGCCCGGGTTTATGTTGCGGAGCCGGATCAGGATGGTTGTACGATCCGAGCTTGGAATGATACAGATCAGGATGTAGATTAGAGTGAAATAAAAAAAGCCTGTTTTCTCAGCTTAAGGCGGGAGAGAACAGGTTTTTAAGTGTGAGCGGGTGTAGTGGCAGACCTACAAGTCTTAGATTTCAATTAACGTACCGCTTGCGCGATATGACATGCTGTATGGCTACTTCAGCAAAACCACAGCAGATTTCAATTGACATACCGCTCGCGAGGTATGACGTTAAGCGGTCAGAGGGGCGAAATAGTGGTGCAATTTCAATCCATATACCGCTCGCGCGATATGACGAAATGCCGAAAAATGTCAATTTAAGAATAAAGGATTTCAATCCACATACCGCTCGCGCGATATGACTTCGAAGAATAGATGAGTATTTAAAACCGAATAAATTTCAATCCACATACCGCTCGCGCGGTATGACGAAATTTCAGCTTCAACCGGATTTTCTTGTTGAGATTTCAATCCACATACCGCTCGCGCGGTATGACAAAGTAGAGAGAGCGCCAGTTATGGCAAAAAAATTTCAATCCACATACCGCTCGCGCGGTATGACGCAGATAAGAAACTGAATTAAGATCACATGTTTCCTATCTCACTCTTATCATAAACATTCTTGAGTGTACTTGCAACATTTTCCTTAATATTCACATTTTTACGGTGCGAACCTCCCTGGGTTTTTATGTTCACTTCATGTTCGCACCCAAGTGGACAAAAAACGCAAGGCCTTTGAAGACCTTGCGCTTAAGCTTATTGATTCTCGTTCGAAGATGAAGAGTCCTGCTCAGAATTTGAAATTGAATCCAGACTGAGCAATCCGGATTCATCCAAAATCTGTCCCTTTTTCCGCATCCGGCCATTGACGAATTCACCTAACAAGGTGTAGAGAACTGCCGTTGCCGGAACTGCAATCAACATTCCGAACAACCCTAACAGACCGCCGAATACTACGATGGATAACAAGACCCAGATCCCCGGAAGACCTACGGAATTCCCCACAACCCGCGGATAAATCAAATTGTTTTCAAACTGCTGCACGATCTGGAAATAAACCATGAAAAACAAGGACATCCACGGGTTGATCGCGAAGATCAGAACACAGCCGAACGCCATTCCCAACATCGCTCCGAACATCGGAACGATACTGGTAACACCGATGACCGTGCTGATTAACATGGCATACGGCATCTTGAACAAAGTCATGGAAACATAATACAACATCGCCAGAATACACGCTTCTAACAGCTGCCCTGAAATGAAACTGGAGAATGTCTGATTCGTTTTTCGTCCCAATGCCAAGACGCGGTTTGCCGCCGATAAGGGAAGCAGGGCGCCGATCAATTTCTTCAGCTGACGGATGAATTTCTCTTTGCTGGAAAGCAGATACAAACTTAACATGAAGCCCATTACCCAGTTGCTTACACCGACGGTGATCGCGGAAATGTTGTTGATCACCGTCATGCCGGTGCCGCCGACCCAGTTGGTTGCGGTCTGGAAAATTTTATCAGCGCTTAAGCCCAGCTGATCCAGCGCAGCCTGCAGCTTCGCCGTATCCAGATCCCATTCAATGTTTTCCAGATGCAGACTGGCTAACAAATTGTTGATGTTTTCCACAATATTGCCGGCATAGACGACACAGTTATTGAACAGCTGCACGATCGACGCGATCAGCTGCGGGAAAATAATACTCGACAAGACAAACAAGACAGCCAGCGCCAGAAGCAGCGTCAGGAAGATCGAAATCCCGCGCACCTTCGGTTCTTTCTGCGCTGGTTTCTTTTTGCTTCGCGGCAGCGCCTGGATCAGGCTGATCAATCCCTTTTCAATAGCCTTCATCGGCTGATTCAGCACAAAGGCGATGCCGATCGCGTAAAATAACGGGGTTAACAGATGCATTACTTTCCCCAGTACACCCATTAAATCCTGAAAATGAACGAGAGCGAAAAGCAGTAAAACAATATACGTCGACAGCCACATCCAGGGCTTGATCTTTTTTAAGATATCTTTAGGAATCATAATCCTGTCCTTTCCTTCAACAGTTATCGGTTGGTTAGTTATAGATTATAATGATTAAGCTTAAAATACAAGGTCAACCTGACGAAAATCTGCTATAATAGACGAGGATTTCCTGCAAATAAAGGAAATGACAGGCTATCTCCGGCATACAGTAGGGAGAGGCCAGATTAGGAGAGTGAAGTATGAAAATTCGTGTTGGAGTTGTTTTCGGCGGTGAATCTGTCGAGCATGAAGTCAGCGTGATTTCAGCTCTGCAGGGTATTGAAGCCCTGGATAAAGAACGTTATGAAGTGATTCCCTTATATATTTCAAAGCAGCGTGATTTCTATTCGTCGCCTGCGCTGCTGGATGTAGAAAATTATAAAAATCTCGATGAGCTGATTCAGAAAGCGACGCCGGTTGTGCTGGTGAAAAAAGGCAAGGAAGTCGTTGTGGAACCGATTAAAAAAGGTCTGTTTACCAAACCGATCGGCACGGTCGACGTTATCGTTCCGATCATGCATGGTACCAACGGCGAAGATGGAACGATTCAGGGGTATCTGGAAATGCTGAAAATTCCGTATGCCGGCTGCGATGTGATCGGCGCTGCTGTCGGTCAGGATAAAGTTGTGATGAAGCATATTCTGCAGAACAGCGGGTTGCCGGTCTGCCCTTGGTTCTGGCTGTATGGCCATGAATTCGCGCACAAGCAGGAAGCGGTTTTAGCTCAGGTGCATGAATTAGGCTATCCGGTGGTCATGAAGCCAGCTTGTCTGGGTTCCTCAGTCGGCATCACGATTGCGCATAATGATGAAGAATTCATCGCCGGGGTCGAAGACGCTCGACAATATGATAACAAGATCGTTGTCGAACAGATGGTAAAGAACCTGCGGGAGATCAACTGTTCAGTTCTGGGTAGCTGCTTTGATTGTCAGGCCAGCGTGCTGGAGGAAGTCGGCAAGCAGGATGAAATCATGAGTTTTAAAGATAAATATTTAGGTCAGGGCGCAACGAAAAGCGGTTCCAAAGGCGGAGCTAAGTGCGGGACCAAGAGCGGCGATGGCGGAATGGCCAGTGCGGCGCGGATCGTGCCGGCGCCGCTCGATGAAGCGACGACGGAAAAAATCAGGAATCTGGCGATTGAAACCTTCAAGGTGCTGGGCGCCAGCGGCGTATGCCGGATTGATTTTATGATGGACGGTGATACCGGGATGATATACGTCAATGAAATCAATACAATTCCTGGCTCGCTGGCCTATTATCTGTGGCAGCCGGTCGGCGTCAGCTTTACTCAATTAATGGATACGCTGGTATCTCAGGCGATTGACCGCCAGCGCCGGCGGGAGAAAATGATTTTCTCCTATGAAACCAATCTGTTGGCCAGTTACAGCGCAAACAAGAACAACGGCGGAACGAAAGGTACCAAAGGAACGAAATAACCTTTGAACCCCGGTCAGTTAGACGGTCCTTCCTTAGTTTAGAAAAGTCTGGCAGAAACCATCTTCGATCCGTTTCTGAAGAAGGGGTTGAAGTAAGGAACAGCCTGAAATCCCGATGAATGTTATTCAAGGCGAAACAGCCAAATTGAAAAATAAGAAAAACCAGTTTGATCAACCGGCGTCTTCCATGGAAGCGCAGGAGTTCAAGCTGGTTTCTTTTTATCACTTTTCTGCCATCCCTGATTCACAGGGAAATCCGTTGACCTTGCGGTGACGGCAAGAGGGTATTAGTTATGAATCGTATAATTGACGCCGTCGCTTTCGATCAGAATCGTTCCCAGCTGATCGGTGCGGTAAATGGAAAATCCCATCTTTTCATAGCGTTTCAGCACATCTTCCGAAGGCAGACCATAATCGTTGTTCAAACCGACGGAGAGGATCACATCCCGGGGATTCACAGCTTCCAAGAATGCTTGAGTAGAAGATGTCTCCGAACCATGATGGGGAGCTTTCAGGATATCGGCCTGAACGTTGGCATAGCTGGCCAGCACATCCTTCTCAGACTGCGCCTGCATGTCGCCGGTGAACAGAATGGAAGTTTGTCCATGGACATAGCGCAGGACAATCGAGGAATTGTTGACTTCGGAATACTCCTCGCTTAGCGGTCCCAAGATCGTAAACTGATCTTCACCCAAGGTGAAGGTATCGCCCGGCTGCGGATGGATCAACGACGTCTGCGTCGTTTCGATCGCCTGAATGACGTCTTTGTACGTTTTCGAATCCAGCGTGCGCTGAGGAAGCATGACCGTTTCCACGTCGAAGGAATACAGGACGGCGTCCAGCGAGCCTACATGATCTTCATGGGCATGCGTGCCGATCGCATATTTTAAATGAGTGATTCCCTGCTGCTGCAGATAATCGGTGACCAGTTTCGCGTCGGCATTGTTGCCGGCGTCGATGATCATCGCTTCTGCGCCGGACTGAATCAGAATCGCATCCGCCTGACCGACGTCGATAAAATGAACGGTCAGCGCCGAATTCACCTGCGTGTGAACGGGCGTCGCCGCCGTGTTGTTTCTTAAAGCATCAGATTCAGGCAGCCATTGGGGGCTGAAATAACTCAGACCCGCCAAGATCAAAGCGCCCAGTAACGAACCCAGCGTGACTTTAGCCGTTTTTTTCGATCGGCGGACAGAACGTCTGCGCGTTGTTTTTCTCATAATTCTCCTTTCTTCCGTGACGGCTTTGCCGCTTCTTTCGGGAATCTTTTTTCCTTTGAGCGAACCGGCACAGATCTTTGAATTGAATACCGAAAAAGAATTCGTTTTTATTATGCCGAAAAACTTACCGGACGACAAGTCTTGTCTTTTTTGAAAAGCGAAATGTCAGCTTTTATCCTGTTAAAAACAGCTTTCCTGCTCAGACTGTGAAAGCTGTCAGAATCTTGATCGCCGCCCACCATCGCGGCTTAAAAAAGTTTAGCGGATGATCAAGGTAGAAAATCATTCCAACGGTTGTGATGCCGGATTGCAGCCCTTTGGCGTGCAGACCAGACCCGCCATGGTTTTCTCTGCCTGATCCAGAATGATCGCCCGCCATTCCTTGGGGGTGTGATAGCCTTGGATCTTTTCGCCATTCATTTGATAGGCCGGGATGCCTTCGAGGTTCAGCGCCGGCTTCGCTTCCCAATCCCGATCGACCTCCGCAAGGAAGGTTCCGTTCGTTAAAGCCTGCGCAAACGCCGCGCCGTCCAGTCCCAACTCATCCATGACCATTCGCAGCACCGCCGGATCGCCGATATCTTTCTGCTGCCGGTAGAAAACGTCAAACGTCAGCCGCACATAATCCAGCTCCCGGCCTGCCTGTCTGGCAAAATAAAACCCTTGAAACGCATCGGTCGTGTAGGGATGCGGACTGATCCAGGGCAGATTCATCTCGATTCCCAATGCCTGCGCCATCGGCTTCAACACTTCGTCAAACCGCTTCAGCCGCTTTTCATCATGCATCGGATCGACCTTCGGCGTTGGAAAGCGCCGCAGCTCATAAGGGTGAAAATCCAATTCAACATCCAGACCTTCGATCGCCCGGGATAGCGAATGAAGCCCGACATAACAAAATGGACAGACAAAATCAAAGAAAATCGAAATTTTCATAACAGGCCTTCTTTCTGAACCGATCATAGCCGGCCAGTGCCCCGTTGTCAATGCTTGTGCTTTTTCTGCGGAATTTCCTGCACAATCCCGGCCGCTTATCCATCGCTTCCAGCCGTTAAACATGCTATAATACATCTGGAAAATAAGGAGGAACTCAACTATGTCAACACCGCACAACAGTGCCGAAAAAGGGCAGATCGCCAAAACCGTCCTGATGCCGGGGGATCCCCTGCGCGCCAAATTCATCGCTGAAACATTCCTGGAAAATCCTGTCCAGTTCAACGCCGTCCGCAATATGTTCGGCTACACCGGAACCTATAAGGGTAAAACGATTTCCGTCATGGGCAGTGGCATGGGGATGCCGAGCATCGGCATTTATTCCTATGAGCTGTTCAGCCAGTATGGTGTCGAAAACATTATCCGAATCGGCTCAGCCGGCGCGTATTCGCCGGATTTGAAAGTCTTTGATGTCGTGCTGGCCGACAGCGCCTACAGCGAATCCAGCTATGCGAAAGTCCAGAGCGGTTATGATCAGGATAAAACCTATCCGTCGGAAACGCTCAACCAGCGGATTAAAGACGCGGCAGAAAAACTGGGCATGCCGCTGCATGTCGGCTGCATTCACTCCAGCGACGTCTTCTACCGCGAAGGCGGCAACGATTACATCAAGGAGCTGACAGACATTCATCATTGCCTGGCTGTAGAAATGGAAAGCTTCGCGCTGTTCCACAACGCCCATGTCTTAGGCAAAAACGCTGCATGCCTGATCACGGTCTCCGATTCCTTTGTCACTTCGGAAGTGACAACCCCTGAACAGCGCCAGACATCCTTCACCAAAATGATGGAGATCGCGCTGGAAGCGGTGGAATAAGCACATCTCACGTTTTTCCAATTATCACAAAGCAGAAAGAACCGGCAGCCGCCGGTTTTTTTCCTGTCTTCAGTTTGGGCAAGCTCCCGGTTGTCTTCCGCTCTCCCTCATAGTCTAGGTTGAAGACGAAAGGGGCTGGATTATGGAAATCTGTGTTATCAAATTCGGGGGGACATCGTTAAAAGAGGAAGCTGCCCGCAATCGTGCTGTCCGCCTGATCCGCCGCCTGATTCCGGAAATGAAAGTGATTGCCGTGGTCTCCGCCATGGGCCGATATCCTGATCCCTATGCGACGGATACGCTGATGTCCCTTGCCAAATATCTGACCCCTCAGCAGCGCGACCGGCTGGTTTCAGCCGGCGAGATGATCAGTACGCTGGTCATCAATTCCCTGTGCCGTCAGAATGGAGTCCTCAGCGATACCCTCAGCACGCAGGAGCTGGGGATCATCACCAACGATCATTATGGCGAGGCCGAGGTTCTAACGGTGACAACCGGAAAATTGCTTGAAAAACTCGATCATTGCGACTGTTTGATCGTCCCTGGTTATCAGGGAATCACGCTCGATCATGAGATTACGACGCTGGGCCGGGGCGGCAGCGATTATACGGCGATGCTGCTGGCTCAGGCGCTGGGGCTGGAAGACGTCTATATTCTGACGGATGTGAGCGGTATTTACGATCGTGATCCGAAAGTTTATCCTGATGCCCGTCATTGGGATGAGATTGATTATGATCAGATGCTGCGGATGATCGACGCCGGCGCGCGGGTGATGCAGCGGCAGAGTATTTTATTTGCGCGCGAACATCAGCTGCGGGTGTGGGTAGGCTCCTCGCTGCAGATTGGGAAAGGAACGTGGATTCAACCATGCGCAGACTCCGAACGTTAATCGTGACCGACAAACCGGCGCAGGTCCGCCGGCTGATCGGCGAATGTGCAATCCTGGGCTGTCCATGCAGCCTGAATTGGGCAAGCAGTCAGAAAGGACTATCGCCTTTAAGCTTGACAGGCGGACAAATTCGTCCCCAGCCGCTGACCCGAATGCTTCTGGAACGCGCAGAACTCATTGTGATTCTGCCGCCCAGCCGTGATGGCGAGGGAATAGGTCAGCTCAGCCGCCGTTTGAAAGCAGGAGTGATCAGCGGGCAATCCATCGACAGTTTGCCTTGCCAGCTGGGGTTGGAAACCGGCCCTGTCCGTCAGTTCCGATTCCCGGCGCCGGAAGCCTGGATGATCGCCACCGCGCTGCAGCCTTTGATGCAATGTCAGGCTGTCCGCCGCATCGGGGTACAGACCATGCGTCAGGAAGAAAATTTGAAAATCAATTCGGGGCTGACTGCGCAGACGCTGCAAAGTCAGCTGAAAACGCTGCTGCCAGGAATCGGCATCGACGTCCGAAATCCCCGCCTGCTGGAAGGAACTCCCTATGTCGAAGCACGCCTGGATCTCTTGCTCAGCCGTTCGCTGAAAGATGGTCAATTCCGCGCTCTTTTACAACATCCGGACCATTCGCTGCTGCTGCCGGTGGAAAAACCGCTGGATAACAGGCAGACTGCCAGCCAGGAAACACGGATTTTGATTGATCAGATCCAAAAGGGGCAGAATGAGAATCAGTGGCGTCTGCGGTTGATTTCCGATCCGCTGCAGGCGTGCCAGATCGCGGCAATCGCCCGTCAAATTGCTGCTGCGGCCCGGCTGACTTTGAAGAATTCCTGAAACTTGAATCCTTTTTCTTGGCAAGCGTCAGGAAACTCGCTATAATGAACACGCAGAACAGGAGGCCAGGAAATGAAGACGATCATTTTTGTCCGGGAGTTGAAAACCGAGGATCAGGCTGCCCGCATCCGTGCGGCGCTGGACGATACCCGGGTTGAATATAAGGTAGCGCTGCAGAGCGGCGCGGTGGTGATCGAAGGTTCCAACGATTTGGTATACGCCGCCAAGACTGCAATCCGCGAAGCGGGATTCACAGTTCAATAAGAAGTAGAGCGCAGAAAACGCTCTTTTCTTTTGGTTAGATCGCAGCTCTGTTTCTCCGCTTTTTTCACAGAAGTCCGCTCATCTGGCCGTAAAAAAATGAATCCTCACAAAGCGGAAGTTCAAGCTTTAGATTCTATCCGGCAACCGAGAACTCCGGGATTGTGCATGGATGGTTTTTATAATCAAGGATAGACAGACTTAATCGGAATCGGCGGAAAACCATAAGATATTGATCATTCCGCAGGCGGCGAAGATTACTTTCAAAATCACGGCGATGCCGGGGGCGTAAAGCGACAGACTGGCGATCAGATCCAGCTGAAAGATACCTTCAATCCCATAAAGCAAACAAGCGAGGATTGACAGGAAAAGACTGATATTAAGAATTCGCTTCATGAACAGTTCCTCCTATTACAGGATAGCGGACGTGCATGGATTTATGCATGAACCGACACAAAAGCGCATACCTTGTGTTGAAAAGGAAAGGTGGAATTATGAAGAAGAAAGTCGCAGTGATCGTTGGGGTCCTTTTGTTGGCCGTCGCCTTGTTTCTTGTGCTGAAGCCCAGCTCGTTTGAAAAGAAGGCAGACAAAACCATGCAGAAGCTGACCAGCTACAAGCTGGAAGGAAATATGGAAATTTCCAGCGGCGAAGAATTCAAGAACTACGCGATTACATCCTCATGGATGAAGGAGGGCGAAGACGAGTATTTCAAGGTCAGCATGATTGATAAGTCGCTGAATCAGGAACAGATCATTCTGAAGAATAAAGAAGGCGTCTTCGTTGTCACCCCTTCGCTCAACCAGGTGTTTAAGTTCCAAGGCGAATGGCCGATGAACTCGCCGAAGCCGTATTTATTGCAGACGATGATGGAAGTGCTGAAAAACGACCATCAGACAAAAAAAGAAAAGGATGGCATTCTGATCAGCGCGGACGCGAAATATCCAAGCGCTGCGCAGCTTGTCCGACAGGAGATCAAGTTTAACAAGGATACAAAACCGTTGTATCTGATTGCCTACGACGCAAATAACGCTCCGGCATTGACCATGGAATTTACAGCGGTCAGCTATAATGAAGGTTTTGAAGCGGGGTATTTTGAGACGCCGAAAAGTTCGATTGAGACACCGACGAGCGGCTATACTGGTCTGATTGAATTGCCGTTGTATCCGATGACCGTTTTTGATTCCAAATTAATCGCTTCCACAGTCTCTTCTGTCAATGGGCAGCCGCAGCATATTCTGGAATTCAGCGGCGAGCGGGATTTCACAGTTGTGCAGACGGAAAGAGCGCCGAGTCAGGAGCTGACGGTGACGGAAGTCAGCGGTGATCTGATCGAAGGGTTGGGACTTGTCGGTTATTATGATGGAAACCGGCTGACGATCACAAACAGTCAGGTCGAGTATTCCGTATATTCCAATGATCTGACGCCGCAGGAGATGATGCAGGTTGTAGAAAGCATGCAAGTATCGGTCATGAAATAATGATGGTGCGCCGAGGGGATGTGTATTATGCTGACCTGGCGGGGAGCGTCGGAAGTGAACAGGGGGGATTGCGGCCGGTCGTGGTCATCCAGAATGATAAAGGGAATCGGTTTTCGCCTACATTGATCGTGGCGCCGATTTCCAGCCGGCTGACAAAACCACCGATTCCCACGCATGTGATTCTGCCGGCGGATTCTTTGGAGAAGGCGTCGATCGTCCTGCTGGAACAGATCCGGACGATTGATAAACAGCGATTGGGGCAGTGGGTTTGCACCCTGGATCGAAAAACCTTGCAGGCAATCGACGAGGCCTTGTGCGTGAGCCTGGGGTTGGAGTGGGGATAACCGAGGTATTGTCTTGAAAGCTATGACTGATTTTGGGAGGTGTTCTAATTTCTATTTATTAAAAACTGACGGCGTAAAGGTGAATGATACCTTAGGCCGTCAGTTTTTTTCGTTGGAAAGGGAAAGCGGAGGTGATCACGGGTTCAAGTTCTGGATTCGGGAAAAATCGCAGGGGTGATTGAGTTAGGGACAAGCTTGCCTAAACAAAACGGCTGGAGATTCCCGGCGACTTCTGAAATGGAGATTGCGAAACGGAGTGCGGATGACATAAAAAAATGACCTTGATTCATTTAATCAAAGTCATTGTTATCGCAATGGAGCAGGTGAAGGGAATCGAACCCTCGTGTCAACCATGGCAAGGTTGCGTTCTACCATTGAACTACACCTGCGATAATGGCGGTCCGGACGGGACTTGAACCCGCGATCTCCTCCGTGACAGGGAGGCATGTTAACCACTACACCACCAGACCAATATCGTTGTTTCGGCGCGCGCACTGTAATGTGGCGAAGAAGGCGGGATTTGAACCCGCGCGCCGCTTTCGCGACCTATGCCCTTAGCAGGGGCACCTCTTCAGCCTCTTGAGTACTTCTTCACTTGGTAACTCACAGCGCTTTTATATACTACCATGAAGAAGTACATTTGACAAGTCTTTTTTTAAAATTTTTTTGAAAAAAATAAAAAAATTGAGATTGTCCAAATCGGACGCTTTTATTCTAAATAAGGATGACCTTAAATTATGCCGTATTCCACGGCTTAGAAAAAATTTTAAAAGTTTTTTGACTTTTTTAGGGGGCTTTTTCAAAAAACGCGCAATATTATAGGTATAGGGATCATATCCTATATCTTACCAGCCGCATTTTATTAAAAACGGATGAAAACACGTCGCGGATACTCACATTCATGGTGAAAGCCTACCAAAATGAAGTAAACAACTTACTTCAGCTCTACATCCAGAACAAACACCCGGTTTACGTCTCATACGGTGATTTCTGTACCTTCGTCCCGTTTTGGAGCCGGGCTATGGTCGTTCAGGATGCGAAGGACATTTTTAAACATGTTCAGAAGTTTAACAATCCGAAGCTGAAACTAAAAGCTCCGCAATGCTGCTGGCATCAACCAAACTTCCGAATTACGAACAACGAACTCGAAATTCAAGTCGGCGGCCGTTTTGGCATCGGCGACACGCTGAAACTGCCGATCATGGCCGAACCCTATCAGCAGCGTTATCTGAAAATGGAACTCGGAAAGCTGACCATCCATCCCTGCAAACAAGGATGGGCTGCCGAATTTAATGTGAAGGTTCCGGAAAAACCACGGAGTCTATCGACAAAACGGATGGGAATCAATCTGGGAATTAAAGTTCCGGCAGTCGCGTATACCGACGATGGCAAAATTCGTTTCTTCGGTAATGGCCATGAGGCCCGCTTCCGCCGCAATGCGTTTTATGCCAAGCTTACGGAGCTGCAGAAAAAAGAAGACTACCAGCGAATCAAAGAATTAAATCATGGACTTTATCGCTGGGAGATTACGCAATGTCATATTCTCAGCTCGCAGTTGATTCAGTTTGCGCTGGAACAGAATGTCGGCGTCCTTTGCGTGGAACAACTTCATGGAATTGGAAAACGCGAAGTCAAGCATTCCCGGGATAAGCGGGATTTAAATCAATGGTCCTACTATCGGCTGATTGACAACCTTCGTTACAAAGCCCGGCGCGAGGGTCTTCGCGTAGTTTTCGTTAACCCCCGCAATACATCGAAACGATGTCCGCGATATGGCAGACTCAACAACCCGGACAAACGTTTTTATCACTGTGTCTGCGGTTTTCGCTGTCATCGGGATCTTGCCGGCGCGATGAATATTGTTCATGCGCCTGATCCGACCCAGTGGCTGGATAGCCTGGCAAACTATACGTTCTATGCCAGGACGGGGCTTTGCGTGCCCTTATCTCAATCACGCTGTGAGGTTTGAACCCAAAAATAATCTTTGAGATAAGGGGATCTCAAAGTGCATAAGGATCGGTCAGTGCTGCTGTTGACAAAAGCCGATCCTTTTCTTTACAATGAAGGCGATCTTTGAAGCAAAATCGAATCCCAAAGGAAAGGAACAAATTCCATGCAGAAAATCGCGAAATTTCAGAAAGTAAGTGAAACACAATTCATTCAGGACTGGCTTGATACATTTCCTGCCTCAACAGCGGCAGAAGCAGCTCAGATTTATGATCAGATTCAACTGCCGAAGCGGGCGACTACCGGTTCGGCAGGCTATGACTTCTTTGCGCCGCAAAGCTTCAGTCTGAATCCCGGCGAGTCGCTTAAAATTCCAACCGGCATCCGCGTCCAAATCGCAGCCGGCTGGGTGCTGAAATGCTATCCGCGCAGTGGTCTGGGATTTAAGTACCGGCTGCAGTTCAACAATACCGTCGGCATTATCGACTCGGATTATTATGGTTCCGATAACGAAGGCCATATTTTCTGCAAGCTGATCAATGACTCCCGTGAAGGAAAGACGCTTTCCCTGGCTCAGGGAGAGGGCTTCATGCAGGGAATTTTTGTTGAATACGGCATTACGGTCGACGATGACGCGGATCAGCTGCGCAACGGCGGCTTTGGCAGCACGACTCAGAAATAAATTGGACAGCGAGGAATCAAGATCGTAAAGAAAAAACGCAGATTTTCTCTCCCCTTCATAACAGTGGGGCAGGGCAATTCTGCGTTTTTCTGATGTTTAAAAACTTTATTAAAAACGGGCACGCCGGGTTATCCTGCGATCTGATTTTTCTGAACGAATATCAAGCGTTCGTTCCGCGGATTAACATCCATTGTCCTTAGTTAAAATCAACGTTTGCTTCTACAACACTTCACTTTCCGCTCGCGCCTTCAGCCGGATCCATCGCTTGTCGATTTCCTTCTGGATGTGATCGACAACCTCGGCATACTCCGGTTTTCCCAAATGCCGCGTGCGGCCCATCATTTTCAGCCAGTCGATCGCCGGAATCTGTTTTCCCGTTTTCTCCGGATTGTAATTGATCGTCGTGACGCCTTCCTCAATTTCGTACAGCGGGAAATAACCGCAGTCCACCGCGGCCTGGATCACCTTGCGTTCCTGGCTCGGCACATCCGCCCAGTTTAGCGGACAGGCAGACAGTGCTTTTAAATACACAAAGCCTTTATTCTTCGCGTAATACTGTGCTTTAGCCGCCTTTTTCAAGAAATCCACCGGCTGCGATTCGGCAACGGTAGCCACATACTGCGCGCCTGCGGCCGCCATGATCTGCGGCGTATCCTTGTTGACGAATGTTTTTCCATACTGTGTCTTGCCGATATGCGAAGTAGAACTCCGTGCTCCCATCGGTGTCGAGTAGGAGAGCTGGTAGCCGGTGTTCATGTATCCGCCGTTGTCATATTCCATTAAAATAAACGCGTCGTTGCGCAGCGCAGCGCCGATGGCGGAACCCAGACCGATGTCCATGCCGCCGTCGCCGCTGATCATGATGAAGGTGATCTCTCCCTGAGGCAATTCTCCGCGCTTCTGACGTTGATGAAACATTTTAGCCAGTCCAGCGACCGTCGCCGCGCCGTTTTGGAATAAATTATGCAAATAAGGGACTTTAAAGGAAGTTTTCGGATAGGAGGTCGTGACGACCATGCCGCAGCCAGTCTGAAACAACAAAACGACCAGACCTTCGATGCCTCGCAGCAACAGGTTCACATTGACGGGAATGCCGCATCCCGGACACGCTCCATGACCGGGCGCCAGCCGTTTCGGCATCGCGGTCGTCGCCGCGATCTGTCCGCCCTGCACCTGCGGCCGGCCTTGTTCATTGAGCACACAGCGGGTGAATCCCAGCTCGGTGTCGCCGGCGGACAACGGTTTAAAATACTCGGGCTCCTGAACCGCCTGACCTTCGCTGATCTGCAGATAATCGAACTTCGGCAAATCCTGTCCAACGCATTCCTTGACCAACTTTACCGCTTCTTCATAGTAAAAATCCTTGCCGCCCAAACCGTAGATCCGCGTATAAACCTCGCAATCCAGCTTTGCCTCCTGCAGCGCCGCCCGGATTTCCAGCGACATATTGCCGCCCTGCGCCCCATAGCTGTCCTGCCGGTCCAGGGTGATTAACGTCTGAGCGTGCGCGATCTTCTCGATCAGCTTTGCTTTGGGAAATGGCCGGATCATCGTGAGGGTCGCCGCTCCCGCTTCGATGCCCTCTTTGCGCAGTTGATCGACGGCTTCTTTTAAGGTGTGGAACGTTGAGCCGAGCGCGAAAATCACGACGGCGGCGTCCTCGGCCCGATAGGTTTCGACCAGATGCTGCGGCCGTCCGCTCAGTTCCTCAAATTCCTCAAACAACGGTTCGATTTCATTCAGCGCCTGTTCCATCGCTTCGTGCAGCTGATATTTGTTATTGATCAGATCCGGCTCATTCATATAAGATCCGATTGTCACCGGATGTTCTGTGTCCAAGATATCGGTGCGTTTTCTGACTGGGCCGACGTAATCCTGAACGTCCTGATCGTCCGCGAAAATCATGCAGCGGCGTTTCTGATGACTGGTGAAGAAACCGTCGAAAGCGACCGCGACCGGCAGATTGACGGCTTCAGCCAGCTTCAGTCCGATCAGGTTGTAATCGTAGACCATTTGCACGCTGTTGGCGAACAGAATAATCCAGCCGCAGTTCAGCATCATCATGATATCGCTGTGGTCGCCCTTGATCGACAGCGGTCCGGACACCGTGCGGCAGGCGACGTTCATGACCATCGGAAACCGGGTGCCTGACTGAACTGGCAGCTGCTCCAGCGCATAAAGCAGACCGTTGGCGCTGGTGGCGTTGAACACACGCCCGCCGCCGGTGCTGGCGCCGTAACAAATGCCGGCGGCGCTGTGCTCGCCTTCAGCCGCGATCAGGGAAATATCATGCAGTCCCTGGGCTTTCATGAGATCGAGGTTTTCGGCGATCTGCGTCGACGGGGTGATCGGATAATAGCCCATCACATGATAGTTGATCTGTTTGGCGGCCATCGCGGCCAGCTCGTTGCCGCTTTCGTACAGACTGATCTGTTTTTTCATCGCGCGGTTCCTCCTTTTTCCAGTATTTCTTCATTCGGCGATTCACTGGTAACCCAGCTGTTGGCACCGGTCTGCGTCTGCCGCAGGTCTGGCGTTAACAGATCGCGCACCGGGGTAAAATAATCCGGCTGCGTATGTTCTTTTTCCTCACCGCGGGTCAGCGCGTGGGTCGGGCAGATGTCGACGCAGCGCAGGCAGCCTTTGCAGAACCGATAGTCCAGACCGCGGTTAAGCATCGTTTTCCGGCCTTTCAGCTCGCCGGGGAAGAACTGAAACACCATATCCGGGCAGGTAGAATCGCACAGACCGCAGTGAATGCACTTTTCCGGCTCAAACAGAGGCAGATAGCCTTCGCGGCTGGCGGACAGGTCGTTGCGTACGGAACTGCCGGGAATCGGGTTAACGCCGCCGATCGGCGCGGTTTTCCAGCCCCAGCCGCCGCTTTCGTTGTCAAAGGGAATCTCGGGATAGCGGTCGTCGTCGAAATGATAGGCCCGGACTTCATCGTAGCCGCGCTGCACGCCTTCCAAGTTGGCGCCTAAAAGATCCGGCGCTTTTGTGCCCAGCGTGGCGATCACGGCCTGCTTTACAGCGTCTAATGGAATAAAGCCGCTGACCTTCGCAATCGCGCCGAGCATGACCATGTTCACGCGGGATTTGGACTGCAAGGCCAGCGCGAGGGCGTCAACGCAGTAGATATCCCGGGCGGCCAGCTGCATCCGCTCACGGATGGCCTCGCCCTCGAGCGCGGTGTTGACGACAACCTGACAATGCCGCTGCACGCCGGCGTTCACCGGCAGCTTGCCGGCCATCGCTTCGTGGAACAATGCCAGGCAGTCGGGATGGCGGACCGGTGAATTGATGCGGATCTCCTGTGTCGGAGCGCTGTAACGGATAAAGGCCTTGACGGGCGAGCCGCGTTTCTCCGAGCCGTAGCTGGAAAAGCTGGCGGCGTTTAAGCCCAGCTGCACCGCGCCCAGCTCGCCCAGCAGCTTGCCGCACAGATTTGCGCCCAGGCCGCCGATGCTTTCCAGCCGCATTTCATAATACCCCAGCTCGTTGACCCGGGGCAGAGTGGTTTGGATGGTCATGTCGTTTCCTCCTTGAATTCGTTCTTCATGATTCTGCTAGTCATTCTGTCCGTTTTGCGTTGTTTTAACAGTCAAATCCGCCGGGAATTGATGTTTTTTATGTGTCGCTGACGGGGAAAATGAGTATAATTGAGATGACGCAGTTTTCTGCGGCTAAGTTTTTGGAATGAAAATTTCGGGAATTTCCGAAAAATCGAACGAGGTGAAGAAAATGGAATACACAGAAATTCAAGACATGCTTGATTTTATCGCGGCCAGTCCAACCAGCTTTCAGGCGGTGGAGCAGCTGAAAGCGCGGTTAGCAGAAGCCGGGTATGAAGAACAAGTGGAGAGCGCAGCCTGGACGCTGACGCCGGGCGGCCGTTATTTTACGATCCGCAATCATTCGAGTCTGTTGGCATGGCAGATGCCGGAAACGCTGGACCAGCTGAGCTTCAATATCGTCGCTTCCCACAGCGATGCTCCGACCTTTAAGCTGAAGCCGAATGCCGTTATTTGTGAAAACGGATATCTCAAGCTGAACACGGAGGGCTACGGCGGCATGCTTTGCAGCACCTGGATGGACCGTCCGCTGGGGTTGGCAGGCCGGGTAATCGTGCGCGAGGGTGAACAGATTATCAGCCGGTATCTGAACATAGAACGGCCGTTGCTGACGATTCCTTCCTTAGCGATCCACATGAACCGGGAAGCCAATACCAACGCCAGCTACAACGCTCAGAAGGATATGCTTCCGCTGATCGGCCTGGGCAGCGAGCCGTTTGACATGAAAGCGCTGCTGGCGGAAGAACTGGGGATCGCTCAGGCGGATGTGCTCAGCTTTGATCTGTACTTAACTTGTCTGCAGAAAGGCTATGTCTGGGGCCGGCATCACGAGTTTATTTCGAGTCCGCATCTCGATGATCTGCAATGCGCCTATACGACGCTGCAGGGATTTCTGCAGGGACACAGCCGCCGGTCGCTGAACGTGTACTGCTGCTTCGATAACGAGGAAGTTGGCAGCCGCACGCGTCAGGGCGCGGCCTCGGCCTTTTTGATCGACACGCTGCGGCGGATTTTGTCCGCGGTGCAGCTGAAAGAAGAGGAGCTGCAGCGGGCATTGGCCTCGTCGCTGATGATTTCCGCCGATAATGCTCACGCCGTTCATCCCAATGTGCCGGAGAAATCCGATCCGACCAACCGCGTCTATTTGAACCAGGGCATCGTGATCAAATACAACGCCAACCAGAGCTATACCTCCGATGCGATCAGCTCCGCGTTGTTTGTCGAGCTGTGCCGTCAGGCTGGCGTCAAAACGCAGTATTTCACCAACCGCTCAGATTTGAAGGGCGGCGGCACGCTCGGCAGCATCAGCACTTCACAGGTCAGCATTGCTTCAGTCGATATCGGATTACCGCAGCTGGCCATGCATTCGTGCAACGAAACGGCCGGGATCGAAGACAGCGCGGCGATGATCCGGGCGATCAGGCAGTTTTACAGCACGCACCGCTGTATGCCGGAGGAAGGCGTGCTGATTCAGCAGGCGGATTAAAACGCGGCTGCCGGTCCATAGTAAAAACAGCGGAAACCGCGGGAAGGAGCGAGGCCGATGATTACCGTTGAACAAGTCAGAAACAATCCCCAGGTCAGAACTTATATCCAGAAGGCGGACGAAGCGTTGGCGGCACTGGGGTACACAGAGCACAGCTTCGCGCATGTCGGCAAGGTTGCCAAGGAAGCCCGGGAAATTTTATTAACGCTCGGCTACAGTCCGCGGGAAGCAGAGCTGGCGGAAATCGCCGGATGGCTGCACGATATCGGCAATGTGATCAACCGGGTCGATCATGCGCAGAGCGGTGCGGTCATGGCCTTCCGCATTCTGGACAAGCTGGGCGCGGAGGCGGAGGAAATCTCGACGATCATCAGCGCGATCGGCAATCATGACGAAAGCACGGCTTATCCGGTCAACCCGATTGCGGCGGCGCTGATCCTGGCGGATAAAACCGACGTCCGGCGCTCGCGTGTGCGCAACCGCGACTTCGCGACGTTTGACATTCACGATCGGGTCAACTATGCGGTTCATCAATCGCGGACGGAAATTACTGCCGATCATCAGAAGATCATTCTGGACTTGAAAATTGATACGCAGATTTCCGCGGTCATGGATTATTTTGAAATTTTTATGCAGCGCATGCTGCTGTGCCGCAAAGCGGCGGAAAAACTCGGTCTGACGTTTTCATTGGTGATTAACGATCAGATCATCTTATAGAGAGAAGGCGAAATATGAAGCGAATTCATCTTAAACCCCAGGATCCATGCTGGTGCGGCAGCGGCCGTCCGTATGGCGAATGCCATCAGGCGTTTGATCAGAAAATTGCGTATTATAAAAAACGCGGCCACATCGTTCCCCCGCACAGCCTGATTCGCACTCCGGCAGAAATCGCCGGGATCCAAGCCAGTGCCGAGATCAATACCGCGGTGCTGGATGCCGTTGCGGCGGCGATTCATGAAGGAATGAGCACGGAGGAGATCGACAAGATCGTCTATGAGACGACGACCGCGCGCGGGGCAATCTGCGCTCCGCTGAACTACGAGGGCTATCCGAAAAGCGTCTGCACCTCCGTCAACAACGAGGTCTGCCATGGAATTCCCAGCCACCGGCGGAAGCTGAAGTCCGGCGATATCGTCAACGTCGACGTTTCGACGATTTACAACGGATTTTATTCCGATGCTTCAAGGATGTTTATGATCGGACAGGTCAGTGACGAAAACCGCCGGCTAGTTGAAGAAACGAAAGAATGCCTCAACCGCGGCATCGCGGCGGCTCAGGCCTGGCATTTTGTCGGCGATATCGGCGCGGCCGTGCAGAGCTATGCAGAAAGCTGCGGTTATTCCGTCGTGCGCGAGCTGGGCGGCCACGGCGTCGGTATCAAGTTCCACGACGATCCGTTTGTTTCCCACGTCGGCAAGAAAAACACCGGGATGCTTTTGGTGCCGGGGATGGTGATGACGGTCGAGCCGATGATCAACATGGGCGGCGCACGCGTGGAAATGGACCGCTACAATGGCTGGACGATTTACACGCAGGATGGTAAACCGTCGGCGCAATGGGAGCATACGATCCTCATCACCGAGGAAGGCCCGCAGATTCTGACGTATTAACGTGCTGTTCAAGCAGCACGACGATGAAAATCCGAAGGGAGATCTACGCATGGAAAATCAAGTTTTAGACGCGATCTTTAACCGCCGCAGTATCCGCCGGTACACAGATCAGCCCGTCAGCAGCGATCAACTGGATTTAATTCTCAAAGCGGGGCAGGCGGCGCCGAGCGCGATGAATCAACAGCCATGGTATTTTGTGGCGATCCAGCGCAAGGATATGATCGAACAGCTGGCTTCCTTATTGACGGAAAACGAAGATCCCTATTATAACGCGCCGTTATTAATCGTCGTGTTCGCCGATAAAAAGGCTTATTCGCCGGTAACCGACGCTGCGCTGGCGATCGCCAATATGATGCTGGCGGCACAGGCGCTGCAGTTGGGGACGTGCTGGATCGATTACAGCCGGCACGTGTTCAATCATCCGAAGTTTGCCGGATTATCCGCCTCGCTGGGCGTGCCGCAGGACTATCTCTGCGTCGGTTCGCTGGTCGTGGGCACCCCGGCAGAACAGCCGGAAGCGCATCCGGTCAAGTCGGAAACGATGACGGTTGTGGCCTGATTATTCATCCCCAGATATAAAATAAAGCCGCGATTTCACGGGTTGTTAACCTGGAACCGCGGTTTTTCTATAGTTTAATGAATTTTACGTTTGAGTTTCCTCATTTCTGTTCATCCTAATACCAGCGAACAAAGCTTGAAAATACCGAAGGAGGAAACGTCATGTTTAAACATCAGAAGAAACTGCTGCATCCGGTCAAGGTTAAGAAACCGAATCCCACCTATGCCGCTCTGCTGCAGGAACAGTTAGGCGGGCCGCAGGGTGAGATGAAGGCGGCAATGCAGTATTTCGCCCAGAGTCTGCGGATTCAGGATAAGGAAATCAAGGATTTATTTCTCGATATCGCGGCGGAGGAATTATGCCACATGGAAATTGTCGCCGAGATGATCAATCAGCTTAACGGCGATCAGCTCAATGCCAAGGAAGCGACCGTCGGCGGCATGGAAGCTCATGTGCTGACCGGCTTGACGCCGATTTTAGCTAATGCGTCTGGTTTTCTGTGGACAGCGGCATATGTGAATGAAACCGGCGATCTGGCGGCCGATTTATTGTCCGATATCGCGGCTGAGCAGCGGGCAAAGGTCGTCTATCAGTATTTATACCGGCAGATTGAGGACGAAGGCGTGCGCGAGGTCATTGACTTTTTATTGAATCGTGAGGAAGCACACAACACGATGTTCCGGCAGGCGTTTAACCGGATTGTTGACAGCGGTTCTCAGAAAGACTGGGGCGTGACTTCCGATTCCCGGATTTATTTCGATTTGTCGGGCGATGGCCAGCATTTCGATCCCGCCCGTAAAAACCCGCCGGAATTCAAGGAATAAAGGGCGTCGAGAAGAACCGGAGGGCTGCGAGTATGGCGTGAAATGCCGGCTTTCTGTTCAGGATTAATGTAAAATATCAAAATGAAACCGCGCTTCAATTTTCGATCCCAGCGCGGTTTTTTGAATGTATATAAATTAGTGACAGCTTTGCAAGGTTAATCCGTAAAGGCTAATCCAACTAATATTCAGAAGATCTTGACAAAGTTGTCATTTTGCGAATCGATCATAATCCCCTCACCATCATTTAATCGCAGAACAGTACAATGAAAAGTTTGCTCATAATGCTGACAGCGGTTCTCTAATTGCTCATAACGACTTAGAAACCGCTGATAATGGGGAAGAATTTGTACGTTTGTTAAATGGATTCCAGTCAGATCCGTTAAGTCCGGCAAATTCATTTCAGGTGCAAATTGATCGATCAGGGCGATCGTGGGTCCCAAGACCATCGCCCCCGCGCTCCAGCCGATCAGAAGCTTGTCCCGGGCTAAGGTTTGCAGCACCGGCCGGGCCTGGCTTTTCCGCAAGGCTTCCAGCAAGGTGTAAGGATTGCCGCCGATTAATTCTACACAATCATATGAAAATAATGTCTGAGCGGGTTGTTTATCCAGATCAAAAAGATCGACGCCGAACCCCAGACTTTCTAACTCCTGAACACAGCGTGGGACATGATAATTTTTTTCTTTGTAGATTGGATCGCCGGTAACAATTAAGGCTGCTCGGGGTTCGCCAGAATGAAAATGAATTTCCTGCCGGACACAATCCAGGAGATTTTCGCAAGTCAGTCCGTTAGAACATAGCAGTAACATGAAATCACCCTCTTTATTAAATTTATTGAATCAGCGTGGCGGATTATAGTACGATCAGTTCCACCACATATACCGCGGCACAAGCCGCCAGCGCAACGGTCAGCAGCCCCTTGCCGCGCCACCCCAGCGTTAATGCTGTCACCAGCCCAACCACAGCGCTGGGCCAGCAGCGGGTGCTCGTTAAGATCGCCGGGAAGGTCATCGCCGCCAGCACGGCATAGGGAACATAGAACAAAAAGCTTTGGATAAACGGATTTTCAATCTTCTTCTGAAAGATGAGAATCGGCGCTGCGCGCAGAAGATAGGTGACCCCGGCCATGACCAGCGTATAAATCAAGATCGACGGATTATTCATGATCGTGCACCTCCTGAACCGGGAACAGCCAGGCGCCCAAGGCTGCCGCGGCCAGCGTAGAGAGAATGATTGAAAAACCTTCGGAAATCCAGCTGAACAGCGGACAGACATGAAGCGTCACGCTCATTGCCACGGCGATTCCCACGACGATTGCGACCGACTTTAACTGCCGGGCAACCGGGGCGACGATGGCGATGAACATCCCGTAAATCGCAACGGCGAAGGCCGCGCGCACCGCTTCCGGAAGCAGGGCGCTGAACGCACAGCCTAAAAACGTGCCGCCGACCCAGCCTGCCATCGGCGTCAGGATCAGCCCCAGCATATAGTGAAATCGGACGACTGGGTGACTGACGGCAACCGCGAAGATTTCATCGGTATTGCCGAACGCCAATACGGCTTTTTGCAGACGGGACATCGCCGGATCCAGCTTCTGCGCCAGCGAGAGAGACATCAGGGCATAGCGTAAATTGATCACCAGCGTGGTCAGCGCCATTTCGAATAACGATGCCTGCGTCTGGATCAAAGTCAGGCCGGCAAACTGGCCGGCGGAGGTGAGATTGGTCGCCGAGATCATCACCGCTTCGCCTGCGGACAAACCCGCCGCCGCAGCCGCCATGCCGAAGGTAAACGACACTGAAAGATAACCCAGCGCGATCGGCAGCCCATCTTTTGCACCCTGTTTCCACCCCAAATTGTTCTGCATCATCGTGTTCCACATCCCCCAACTCTGTTTTGATTTATCTTTCATTCTAGGTTTTTCACACTTTTTCGTCAACGGTCAGGATCAAAAAAATGCGCTTTCCGCTTAAAAAATTGAGCATCGGCGGTTGGCGAAGGGCGGCTTTATGCTATAATAACGCTATAAGGAAGACCGCCGCTCAATCGAGACGGCGCAGGAAAAAATGATAGGGTGAATTTATGCAGCAATATGTTTATATCGTCGGTCATAAGAATCCGGATACCGATTCGATTTGTTCTGCCCTGGCGTACGCTGAACTCAAGCAGCGGCTGGGCGTTCATGCGATTCCGTGTCGCTTGGGACCGCTCAACGAAGAAACCAAATATGTACTGAAACGTTTCGGATTGGAAAATCCGCTGTTATTAAAAGACGCGCGGTCTCAGCTGCGCGATATCGACATCGACGAACCAACCTTGATCACGACCAAGACCTCGCTGAAGGAAGCTTGGGACGTTTTGTTCAAGGCCCGCAACAAATCGCTGTTCGTACTGGATGAGCAGCAGAAGCTGACCGGGATTGTGTCCACGTCCAACCTGGCGTCGCCGCGGATGATGAGCGACGAGCTGATGCATAAGCTGATGAAAACCGCTTCGCTGTCCGCGCTGGCCAAAACGATCAACGGCGAGATCGACTACGAACCGAAGAATTTCAAGACCAACGGCAAGGTGTTCATCGTCACGCTCAACGACGGCACAAAGTTTGAGGAGAACTTCCGCCATTCGATCACGATTCTCTCCGATGGCAACCGCAAGCAGCGGCAGCTGCTGGAAATGGGCACGCGGTGCATGATCATCACATGCAATCAGGAGATCAGCCCGGACAATCTTGAACTGGCGCGCAAACAGGACTGCGCGGTGATCCGCACGCCATGGGATACGATGAAGGTCGCCAAGGTCATCAACGAAGCCTTCCCGGTGGAAAGCCTGATGAGCCGCAATCCGATCACATTCCAGGACGACGAATATGTTGACGACGTCGCGAAGAAAATGGCGAACACCCGCTACCGCAGCTATCCGGTGCTGGATATCGAAGGCAAAGCGGTCGGCGCGGTTTCCCGCTATCACCTGCTGAACTATCGCCGCAAGAAGTTTATTCTGGTCGATCACTCGGCTAAAAATCAGGCGATCAACAACATTGACGACGCGGAGATCGAGGAAATTATTGATCACCATCACATTGGCAATATTGAAACCTCCTATCCGATTTTCTACCGCAACCAGCGCTGCGGCTGTACCTGCACGATCATCGCGCAGCTGTATAAGGAAAACGGCATCATCCCGTCGGCGCAGATGGCCGGAATTATGATGAGCGCGATCATCTCCGATACGCTGCATTTTAAATCCGCAACCACAACCCGGCTGGATAAGGATGTCGCTTACGGGCTGGCGGAGATTGCCGGGGTGGATCTCGATCACTACGCTGATGAAATGCTGAGCGCCTCGGTGGCCTTGAAGGAATCGACGCCGACGCAGATCCTTAACCGCGACTTGAAGACCTACGATATGGGGAAATACAAGATTGCGATCGGTCAGACCAACTATAAGAATATTGAAGATATCCAGGCAATTCTGCCGGCTTTCCGTCAGCAGCTGGAAAAGGAACAGACTGCCAAGCAGTTTGATTTAATGGTTATGATGTTTTCGCATATCATGGCGGAAGGCACGATGTTTGTTTACAGCGGTCCGCTTTCCTATGTGATGAACGAAATCATTGATACGAAATTCGACGACAATTCCGGTTATGATCATGAGATCATTTCCCGGAAGCAACAGCTGATGCCGAAGCTTTCCGTCATTCTGAAACAGATGTAAAGCCGGCGGGAGGAACTCCATGAAAAAAATAACGGTCATGCGTTGGCTCGGCTC
This sequence comes from Holdemania sp. 1001302B_160321_E10, assembly GCF_015552275.1. NCBI lineage: Bacteria > Bacillati > Bacillota > Erysipelotrichia > Erysipelotrichales > Erysipelotrichaceae > Holdemania > Holdemania sp. 1001302B_160321_E10. The sequence goes on from NZ_JADNEM010000008.1 coordinate 104,319, forward strand.
TGCCGCCACGGTGTTGTTTCTCATGATGTTGATTGTCAACGATTGCAACATCGGTTTTGACGTCGCATTGTACGATGATTACGGAATTCATGACCGGTCGAATCCATTCACGCTGGCACAGCTGATCCTGCCGTTGGCCGGCTTGATTCTCAGCGGCGTTTTAACCTGGCAGCTGAATCATTGGGAAATGGCGGCGAAGAATGAAACGCATTCATCAAACGGATAATTCATGGAGGGTAAATCCGGGCGTACTTACAGTGAGAGGCTGTCTGGATAACGGGGGAAAACCTTGAAAACGGCACGCAGAATCAAAGAAGATTGGATGAAATCAACACCGAAGGGCAGCAATGCCCTTTTTTAGTACTTGCGCTGGGCTGAAAAGAGAAGATTGTCGGAGAGAATCCTGTGCCCCTGCGGTTCGGCTGGGCTTTGCTTTGGACAACAGATAAAGAGGAAATCAAGAAATCTGAATGACTTCGCTTCACTTTCGTTTCTCTCATTCAAGAACTATCAGAAAAGTGTAAAGTTCGCTTGACAGAATATGTAAAGTTGACTATACTAAAAATGTAAAGCTAGCTATACTATGGAGTGTGATCAAGTTGAAGAATCGAGTTCAGGAGCTGCGCAAACAGCGTCGCTTATCGCAAAGTGAACTGGCCGACGCGGTTGAGGTTACCCGCCAGACGATCATTTCGCTGGAAAACGGAAAGTATAACGCCTCGCTGATGTTGGCGCACAAAATCGCCCGGTATTTTGACCTGACGATCGAAGAAGTCTTTTTATTTGAGGAGGATGAATGAAATGTTGGTTAAAGTTTTAAGTCATGCGCTGGCCAGCGGCGTGGATTATGAAAAAACGTTAAAAGCCCGCCGGAATCTTTCCGTTTTGGGGATCGTTTTGGGATTGGTTGTTTTGGTGATCGTGAACTTGTGGAAGCCGGAAGCGGATCTTGCCTTCGCGGATTTTCTCAAGGGTGTTTATACAGGAACCGGTATCGGCTTAATGTTATTCTCCGCCCTGTTCTGGGTGAAGGTAAGAAAATTGCTGAAGGATCCGGAATTACAGAAGAAGACCCGGATTCAAGAGCAGGATGAACGCCAGACGTTGATCGCGATGAAGACAAGTTCCTCGGCGTTATTGATTCTGATCGGCCTGGAATATTTCGCCCTGTTATTAAGCGGAATGTTCAATGCCACGGTATTCTTCACATTGTTGGCGGTGTTGATCGCCGTCCTTGTCGTGATGATCGGCTGTAAGCTCTATTACAGCCGCCGGATTTAGAGGTGATCCACATGGGCAAATGTGAAAAGCGGGCCTGGCCGCTGACATTGGGGTTATTGGTGAACGCCGTCGCACTGGTGATCCACGGCCTGATCGAGAATCTGCCGGAGGGATTGTTCATCCTGATGGAGCTGGCCGCGATTGTGCTGATGTTGTGGGGAATTGTGGAAACTCGCCGGCGGGCCGGTCTGTGATCGGTTGAAAAGTCTGCGGATCGCAGTGAACCGCGGCTGTCATTGGATTAATTTGAATGCGGATTCATGAAGCCAGATTTGTCGGAAGCGATCTGGCTTTTTCCTTTTTCAGCGGATCTACATCGCGGGGAACCTCATTTTTGACGACTTTGCGTATTCTGAACCGGAAACCTCTGGAAGCCGGCGCAGGAAACCAGTATAATGGACATCAGGGAAAGGATGATGAATTCGATGATTTTATTAAAAAACGGCTGTGTTCATAACGGCCGGGGACAGGTAAGCACCACGGATCTGTTGATTGACGGCGGAAAGATCGTCAAAATCGGCGAACATCTGGAAGCCTCCGGCGCAGACGTGATTGACGCTGCCGGGATGCATGTGTTTCCAGGCTTTATTGATCCGCTGAGCGATTGGGGAATTCTTGGCCCGGGCCGGGAAATCCGCGGCAACGCCAACGACAACGATGAACGCTCCGACGTGTTTACGCCGCAGCTGGACGTCAAATATGCCTTTAACGGCCGGGGAATTACCCGGCAGCAGATCTACGCCTTCGGCATCACCGCGGTCGGCGTCGCGCCGTCCAACAACAATGTGTTCGGCGGGCAGATGGCGGCTTTTGAGGTGCACGGCGTCAATCCGATGAAAATGTTGATCCGGGAAAAGGTCGGCATGAAAGCTTCGGTCACAGAGGCGGTGAAGGAAGCTTACGGCTCCCGCAATCTCGCGCCGATGACTAAAATGGGGATTTTTGCGATGCTGAAAGAAAAACTGGCGGCCGCGAAGGATTACCATCCGGAAGAAGAGAAGGTTGAACGCGATGAAAAGCTGGCGGCTTTGAAACAGGTCGTCGATAAGCAGATGCCGCTGTTTGTCAGCTGCAACACGCCGGCGGAAATCCGTTCAGTGCTGCGGGCAGTCGCGGATTATGACCTCGATCTTGTGTTCTGCGGCGGCTTCGGCGTCGACGGTTCACTGCAGGAGCTGGCGGAAAAGCGCTGCGGTTTGATCGTTGCCAATCCCGCTAACGGTTTCAACAAATATACGCGCAATACCGATTACGCAGGAATTGCCCAGCTGGCAAAGCAGGGCGCGACGGTGGCGTTCAGCGCGGCGGATAATGGTTTTGGCGGCCGCGAGGATCTGTTGTGGTCGGCATTGGAAATGCAGAAAGCGATTCATGACAGCGAAACCGTGTTGACGATGCTGACCTACAACGCGGCGAAGCTTTTGGGGATCGAACAGCTGACCGGTTCGTTGGAAGAAGGCAAGCGCGCCGATCTCGTCTTGTGGAGCGCCAATCCGATCACCAGCTACAAAGGCGCCGTGGAAATGACGATCGCCAACGGTGAAATTCTGTATCGGAAAGGAGATGCGATGAAATGCTTCTTATAAAAAATGGCAAAGTCCTGACGATGGGGCCGCAGGGCGTTCTGGAACAGGCCGACGTGCTGATCGGCGACGATGGCAAAATCATCGAGGTGGCTGCGAATCTGGAAGCCCCCGGGGCAGAAATTCTGGATGCGAGCGGTAAAATCGTCATGCCGGGGTTGGTCGACGCGCATTCGCATATCGGCGGCTTCGATACGGATACCGGAGCGCAGGACCTCAATGAACTGACCAAACCGCAGACGCCGGAAATTCAGGCGTATGACGGCATCAATCCGCTTGACCGTTCCTTTATGGAATCCGCAAAGGCCGGAATTACGACCAGCGCGATTACGCCGGGCAGCGGCAACGTGATCTGCGGCTTGGCGTGCGCCGTCAAATCAGCGGGGACGTCGCTGGCCAGCCAGACGCTGCGCAATCCGATCGCGCTGAAAGCGGCGATGGGCGTGAACCCGAAGGGCGTTTACGGACCGCGCACAGCGCTGCCGATGTCGCGTTTAGGCGTGGCGGATCTGTTTCGCGATTACTTCCTCAAAGTAAAGGACTATCAGGCGAAAAAAGTTCAGGGTGTAAGCGATCCGGAGAAAATGCCGAAGTTCGATCAGGGGATGGAAAACGGACTGCTGGTTCTGGAAAAGAAAATTCCGCTCAAGGTGCATTGTTATCAGCACGACATGATGTCGTTATTGCAGCTGGCGGATGAATTTGATTTTGACGTGACGCTCGATCATGCGTTAGGATCCAGCGATTTCTATGATGAGATCGCTTCGAGCAAGCATGTCCGCGGCGTGATTTACGGTCCGCTGGGTGCACCGCTGTTTGGCGGCGAGGGCTGCAAGGTCGATATCGACTGTCTGGCCGAGCTGGACCGGCGGGGCGTCTGCTGCGCAATCATGACGGACGGCCCGTGCTTTGTTCCGTATATGATCATCACCCAGGCTGGCGAAGCGGTGCGTACCGGTCTGGATGAGCTGCGTGCGCTGGCGATGATTACGATCAACGCTGCCAAGATCATCGGCTGCGACGACCGGGTCGGTTCGCTGGAAGCGGGCAAAGACGGCGACGTGCTGATTTTTGACGGCATGCCGGCGGTCGATACCGATGCGCGCAACCTCTGCACGATCATTGACGGCAAGATCGTTTATCAGGCGTAACGAATAAACAAACGAGGCTTGCCCGCTGCGGTAAGCCTTTGCTTGCTTTCGTGATTCAGACAAAAAGAGAGCGAGGCGGCAGGCGCGGCAATGCCGCAAAAAAAACACGCCGGCAAAGGCGCGTTTCAAGGAAAGGCTATCGCAACGATCCGGACAGGCTTAATACCGGGCGGCAATCGCCGAGACCATCAGTGCTTTCAGTTTGACCGGACTGAGACGGCGGGCTGACTGCGTGCCCATTTCCATGGCGGCGCACAGCTTATCCACCCCCTGGACGACCCAGCCTTCCTTTGTCTGCGGACGCTGGCGGGACATCGGCCACATGTGATTGAGAATACAGTCTTCCATGATCGGATCCACCGCGGTGTATTGCCGGGCCATCGCCAGCGCGACCTGCGGATGCACGACGCTGTGGCGGCCTTCGATCGGCTGCTCGTTATTCTTCCAGTCATACAAATAAAAGTCGTGCAGCAGCGCGCCGCGGGTGGCGCTGCGGACGTTCAGGTTCAGCCGGCGGCTGATTAAAAATGTATAATAAGCGACGTTGACGCAGTGCTGCAGGCGCGTGGTCTTGCAATGCTGGACATAATCGCGCAGCTCCTGAACATCGTCGATATGCAGTATATCCTGTACCAATTCCATGAATTCGCTGACCAGCGCTTCTTCGGAATCAGTAAAATTCAACCGGGATCCAATGGGTTTTTCCAATGAAATCACTCCTTTTGAAAAACTACAAGTTCCATCATAGCAACATTCACACAGAAAAACAAGTTATCCATCGTGAATAATTCTTGAAAAACAAGGAAAGGAAGGGAGAAATCATGTTTTTAGACACAAAAAAAGCGCAGCGGTATCTCGACCGGGCACTGGCGCGGGGCGGGGATTTCGCGGAGCTGTTTGAGGAAGAAAAGTGGACGTGCAGCGCTTCAATGCTCAACGGGAAACTGGAGGCGGCCAACAGCGGATTACGCTGGGGGCTGTCGATTAGGATCTTTGACGGGCTGCGCACGGTGTACGGCTATACCAACGAGCAGGAGGAGGAAAAGATCCTCACGGTGATCGATCAGCTGACCGCGGCGATCGGGCGCAAACGCCAGGCGGAATGTCCGGCGATCCGGGAACAAATTATTCAGGATCAGCACGCCCCGGAAATTCCCGTGCAAAGCGTGACGTTAGCCCAGCGCCGGGCTTTGATGCAGCGGGCCAACGACGCGCTGCTGAACTACGATCCTATAATTAAAAAAGCGATGGTCAATCTGGCTGATGAAGACCAGACCGTCATCATCGCCGCCAGCGACGGCAGGCTGGTACGCGATAACCGCCAGCGGACGCGGCTGCGCATGCAGGCGGTCGCGATGGACGGCGACCGGATGCAGAACTCCGCGAAAGCGCCGGGCGCGCATGCCGGCTATGAATTCTATGATCAGATCGACGTCGAGGCGATGGCACGGGACGCTGCCCGCACGGCCAAGGTGATGCTGAACGCCGATGAATGCCCGAGCGGAGAAATGACCGTTGTGATCGACAATGGTTTTGGCGGCGTCATCTTCCATGAAGCCTGCGGCCATTCGTTAGAAGCCACCAGTGTTGCTTACGGCAATTCCGTCTTCTGCGGCAAGCTGGGTCAGAAAGTGGCCAGCGAGCTGGTCAATGCCGTTGACGACGGAACGATTCCGCATGCCTGGGGTTCCAACAATATCGACGATGAAGGTCAGGCCACCCGCCGCAATCTGTTGATCGAAAACGGCGTGCTGAAGGGCTATCTGATCGATCCGCTGAATGCCCGGCGGATGGGCATGGAAGCGACCGGCTCCGCGCGCCGTCAGGATTACACCTTTGAACCGACGTCGCGGATGACCAATACCTTCTTGTTAAACGGCACGTCGACGTTTGAGGAAATCATCGCCGATACGCCGTTAGGGTTGTATGCCAAGCGTTTAGGCGGCGGATCCGTGAATCCGGTCACCGGTGATTTCAACTTCGCCGTACTGGAAGCGTATATGATCCGCGACGGCAAGCTGGCTGAACCGGTGCGGGGCGCGACCCTGATTGGCAACGGAGCGGAAATTCTGTTCAGAATTGATAAGATTGCGGACAACGGTTCGCGCGAGCAGGGGATGTGCGGTTCCAAGAGCGGTTCGATTCCGACGGATGTCGGCCAGCCGACGATCCGTGTTACGCACATGACGGTTGGCGGCAAAGGAGGAAAATTGAAATGATCGCGGAAACAATTTTAAGCTACGCAAAAGAAGCAGGCCTGGAAGAAGCGGAGGTCTATCAGAGTCAGACCCGGACGCTGCGCTTTGACATTCTTGACGGTCAGCCGCGGCAGTTTGTCGTTTCGGATAAAAATGGTCTCTCGCTGCGGGGGACGCGTCAGGGCCGCTGCGCCAGCGCCTATACGGAGAAAACTGATGAAGCGTCATTGCGGGCCTTAGCGATTCAATGCCGCCAGCTGGCTGACGCTTTGGAAACAGAAGACACTGTGTTGTTAACGCCGGGACAGACGCCAATGAACGACGACCGCGGCGATGATACACTCGCCCGCCGAACCGTGAGCGAGAAGATCGAATTCATGAAAAAGGTGGAAGCCGCGGCCCTGAAGCAGGATTCGCGAATCCTGCGGGTATCGGCCTGCGGTTATCAGGAAACGGAGTCCTTAACGACGCTGGCCAATACACAGGGGCTGAAGGCGATGCGGCGCTCGACGCTGGGCTTGATCACGCTGAGCGTCATCGCTTCCAATGGGAAAGAACAGACCAACGGCTTCAGCTGGCGTGCGATCAAGGATCTGGATGAGGATAAAGCGGCTGAATTCGTTGAGGAAGCGGTTCGGGAAGCGGTGAACAAGCTGGACGCTGTGCGGATTCCTTCCGGCAGGTACCGGACAATTTTACGTTATGACGTCGCGACGGATCTGTTGGCTTCCTTATGGGCCATGTTCAGCGCTGACCAGATTCAAAAGGACTTATCCATTCTGAAAGACCGGCAGGGTGAGAACATCATGAGTCCGCTGATCACAATCGTTGACGAACCGCAGCTGCCCGATGGCTTTTCCAGCTGTGATTTCGATGATGAAGGCGTGCCGACCCAGCGCACGGTGATCGTCGAAAACGGCGTGTTCAAGGAAGCTTTATATGACCGCAAGAGCGCGCTGAAAGGCGGCCGGACTTCGACGGGCAACGGGTTTAAAAACAGCTGCAGCGCTCCGGTTCAGGTTTCGCCGACCAACCTGCTTGTAAAACCGGGGGATTTATCCCTGGATGAAATGATCGCACAGATCGAGGACGGCGTGCTGATTACCGACTTACAAGGTCTGCACGCGGGACTGAACCCGCTGACGAGTGATTTCTCATTGCAGGCCAGCGGTTTTAAAATCGAACAGGGCACGCTGGCCTATCCGGTTCATTTGATCACGATTGCGGGGAACTATCTTGAAATGATGAATACAATTCTTGCCTTAGGCCATGACGGCCGTCAGGATTTGAACAGCGTGTGCTGTGGATCCCTGCTTGTCGATCAACTCGCAATATCTGGAGAATAATTGTTGAAATAATTATTACATTTATTTAAAACACAGAGAAATCTGTGTTTTAATTTTTTCTTAAATATGCTGGAAAATTTTACCTTTGGCGTATAATTGCGTTTTGTATAGGGTTTTATATAGAATTGAAAAAGGAGGAAAGATCATGACATGCCAAATCTATGGCTACGTACGCGTATCGACAAAGGATCAAAACGAAGACCGGCAGATGATTGCGATGTTGGAGTTCCCGGTACCTGAGAAAAACATCGTCGTTGAAAAGCAGAGCGGAAAAGATTTCAACCGGCCACGTTACCGGCGGCTTATCCGCAAGATGAAAAAGGGCGATCTGCTTGTGATTAAAAGCATTGATCGTCTGGGCCGCAACTATGAAGAAATTATTCAGCAGTGGCGGTATCTGACCAAGGAAAAAGGGATTGATATCGTCGTTCTGGATATGGCGCTGCTGGACACCCGGGAGGGAAAAGACCTGACCGGCACCTTGATCGCCGATCTGGTGCTGCAGCTGCTGAGCTATGTCGCGCAGACGGAGCGTGAGAATATCCGCCAGCGGCAGAAAGAAGGCATTCAGGCCGCGAAGCGCAAAGGCGTCCAATTCGGAAGACCTAAAATTCCAGTTCCCGATCAATTTACCGAGCTCAAGCAACAGTGGAAAAACAACGAAATTTCATCACGGCAGGCCGCTTCCCAGCTTGGCGTTTCGCACGAAACCTTTCTGCGGTGGTGCAAGCGTCAGGCTTAGTTTTCAGCCTGCCATCTAAAAAAGTAGACTTTTTATTACTGATCATTCCATCCCGAAACAGCCTGAAAATCAGCTGGTTTCACTTGTAAATTTATTATATTCTGAATGTCACAAAAAGTCTGATTTAATTGACAAAAGGGGGCGGAAAACAATGCCGAAACCAAGTTTACTAGAGCTTCTGGCAAATCAATGCGAGTGTCCTTATCTGTCCGATCTGCATACGCAGCCCTATCATTACCCATTGAGGAATGTTGTTCTTCAGCTTGCCGCAGACAATTACAGCGATCAGGAATGGCGCGATAGCTTTGCGTATATTCTGGGACGGAAACCTCGCGCCCAAGCGGCGGAAGAAATCAAACAGGAGCTGATTCAGACGATCGGCGAAAAAAAATAGAGATCCGGGTGTCCGGATCTTATTGCGTTTTTAAAGCAGATTTTCAAGTTTATCAGCACATAGCGGAAAAGGCAGGATCGGCTGCGGATCTTTATCCGGAGTGCGCAGCGTTTTTCCCCATTCCACCACGTCATGCCAGCCGCCGAGCTTGTATCCGGCTTGTTTTAGACAGCCCATCGGTTGAAAACCGGCTTTTTGATGCAGATGCTCGCTGGCAGGATTGGGGCAAGTGACGACGGAAACCAGAGTGTAGTAGCCCTGAATTCGGGCCAGCTGCTCCAGTTTACTCAACAGCTGCGTCCCCAAACCCCGGCCGCGCTGATCCGCCCGCAGATAAATTGAAACTTCAGTCCACCATTGATAGGCGGCACGTGTCCGGAATGGATGATAATAGCCGTAGCCAAGGATCGTCTGATTTTCATCGGTCATTACGATCCAGGGATTCAGCGCCGTCACTTCCGCAATCCGACAACGAAACTCCTCGGCATCCGGCGCTTCTGTTTCAAAGGTGATCGCCGTTTCTTCAATATATGGCCGATATATATCTGCGAGCGATTGTGCATCCTCCATTTTTGCCCAGCGAAAATAAAATGTCATTTTCATTCCCCCAATGTTTCAGATTTTGGTCTTATTATAAGCTATAAGTTGGAAACCGTAAATGCAGGCGTTAAACTTAATTATGAATTATTCATGAAGTCGATGCAACACGGCTTTTGCGGCTTTTCGGAACATGTTAAAATAGAAACAAATAAGGAATTGCCGATTTGAGGTGAAAGTATGAAAGAAAGGGGTTTTTTACGGAATTATCCATTAATAAGTTTAGACATAGCTTTATTTATCTTTGTTTTGTTGGACTTGTTATTAATACCTTTAGGAATTGGTAAAATTATCAGAGCAAATTGGTTGCCAGCTCTTGCTCTTTTGGTTTTTCAATACTTCTGTCTGAGTGATTATAGAATAAAAAGATGGAAAGGCATGGTTATTTTAACTGTTGATTTCCTTCTGGGAGGTTTATTTCTCAATATCTTTCCTGATCAAATCTTAGGAGGGCCCATGCTTGCCAGCGGTCTGGGTGTTGTTGTCTTTGCTGGAATTGAAAAAATATTTCCGTTCAAGAAAAATCAGCGCGAAAAGCTTTTATGCTTTGTCAATTTGTTTACTTTAGTTTATTTTCTCTTCTTTCCTTCCATACACGGAATTAAAAGTATATGTGAAGTTACTCAACAACTAAAAAATCAAAGGCAATCTGAAGTCCGCTTTGTAAATACAGTCAATTATACAAAAGCAGAAGTTTTCTTTGAGGATGAAATCAGTGAATTGACTTCGCAGGAACGAGTCCTTAATTACTATGGTTTTATCACCTTTGAAAATGGTAAGAATATTGGATTGATTGTTAGTCCCCATACCGGTGAAATTATCGTGGAGAAAGCTTTGAAAGAAAGTCCGGAAATTATGTTTTTAATGCTAAAATAAGTAAAAACGAGATGGGGGATATAAAATGAAAGGAAAAGGATGGAAGAAGTACATTCTGATAGTTCTTATTATTTTGTTGTATGTTTTGGAATTAGGTCTTTTATGGAATTATTCTCATCGTATGTATAAAGAAATTATTGAATTTAATTCGATTTTCTTAATTGGCCCGATCCTTTTTCTCATTTGGTTATTTTTTAGTAAAGAAAAATCTCAAGCTTGGATGAAGAATGAGAAATTTGGAAGGGTTTTAGCAGTCGGACATTTATGTTTTGGAGTGCTTATTTTGTTAATCCCGTATGATCTTTCCTATCTGTATTTTATTTCTTTTGCCGTAGGATATGGGATCTATTATTATAGCTCTATAAATCAGATTTTGAACAGGGGTAAGCGTCTGTCAGCGTGCGCTCTATGTATATTGATGACAGAACTCATTATGACTGTTACTTTTCCGCTTATAACTAATTTAAGAACTGTTGATAAAGCTGAAGAAGTTTTAATACGAATGGGATATACCGAGATTGAATATCATACGAATACTTCGCCCGTTAGTATCAGCTGGGTCTTTTCTGATCCTATACCGGAAATGAGTGAACAAGAGAAGAAAACAGATTTATACGTTTATACAGCGATTCGGCAAGGGGAAAAGCTTGGAATTCTGATCAGTCCGACAACAGGACGGATTATAGCTCAAGCGCCCATTTCTGAGAATAAAGTTTTAAATCTATTAATTCAATATTAAACTCAAAAAAACATAGAAAGAGGTTATCATGGAAGGGAAAACTAGTTTCTGGAACCGATACGGCCTGATGCTTTTGGGAATCCTGATTTATGGAATAGACCTCGCGTTGATCATTTTCGTTACACAGCGGTTGTATAAGAATATCGTAGAGGTGTCATTTGTTACGGCACTGCTTCCGATGAATTTTGTGTTCTGGCTTATGCTCGGTAAAGAGGGCCGGGAAAAAAGACGCGAAGAAGAGCTAAACTCCAGGCTGTCCCGATGGCTGGTGCTGCCGTTATTCTTTGCCATGGCGCTTTATATATGGGCCAAGATGCCCTATATGTTAGAATGGGGTTATAGTCTTGCCATGGGCGCTGGCACTTTATTGTATCATGCTTGTTTACGCAAACGGATTCCGGGCTGGGGACAGCGAATCTCTGAAATATACGTCTGCATTTTGGTTTTAGAATTCTTTCTCATTCTTTCTTTTCCATTGATCACGGGAATGAAAACTGTAAATCAGGCGGAAGCGATCTTAACGCAACAAGGCTATGAAGACATCCACTTTGCGGTCAACACTCCTCCTTCCGGACTGGAACGGATCTTTAAAGCTGACGTGCCCGAGTTGACGCGCAGTGAAAAGAAAACCGGATTTTATGTGTTTTCAGCTCTGGATCAGGGAGAAGCGGTCGGCGTGATAGTCAGTCCGGCCAGCGGCCGGATTGTCAGGCAGGCGGCGTTATCCGACAATTTAGTATTGGATCTGATGATTCATCAGTAAGGAGGACGGCATGGATACGCTTAAAACGATGGGGAAACGAATGAAACCGATTTTTGTGTTTATGCTTTTGGAAGTCCTGCTGGCCGTCGTATTGATCGGCTGTCAGACGCAGGGTCTGGATTTGGAGGGAGATCTGCGGCTGATTCTTAGTTACTGCTTTGTTTTATTTGTCGCTTTGTTTCAATGCCTGGATTGTCCGGATAGGAAAATGGATCCGAAGAAATGGAAACATGCCATCTTGGCTTTTATCGCCGTTCTGGTTTTCGCGCTGTTGTATGACCTGCGCTGGGTAGATAATTGGAATTCGGTGAGGAACTTGCTTTCTACGATAGGCACGGTAAGTACGCTGATTCTCCTTCTGATTCGTTTTATCCGTAAGCGGAAACTTTCCGTTGTCACAGGCTCAATACTGCTGATGGCCAGCGAAGGAATTGCCGCTCTGCTTCTGACCTTCCTGTAGCCGGAAGGATTTTTAAGCAAATTACCTTTATTTTATTACCAGTCATGATATAATGGATTCGCATTTCAGGTGCAGGAAACTGCTTAATCGGGAACAGAGTGAATTTCTCTGACTGCCCCAGCAACCGTGAAGCGGACAAACTTCCAACAGCCACTGTATATTGATATGGGAAGGCGGAAGGGCGGATGAAGCGAAGTCGGTAGACCGGCCTGAATGAAAGAAGTCTTGTCTTCTGGGTGAAGGATTAAAGGCTAGGCTGTGATTAGCTCTGTTTTAATCATGGAATAGTCAAACTCACTCATTCTGAATTCAGGAATGAGTTTTTATTTGGAAAGGGGGATTGGGAATGGATCAACGCTGTTGTGCTTATTCGTTTCTGAAAGAAACTTCGCGGCAATGTGATTATGAGGTTGCCAGCGATGAACTGGCGTCGCTGATCGCCCAGGCGGCGCACTCGGCCAAGCATCAGCCGGAACTGCTGAAGCTGTGCGAACTGGTCTATCATGCCAATGGTTCAATCCGGGGACGCCTGGCAATCCGGGACGAGGACTTTGAATGGCTCGATCAGCTGTATGTCCGTCTGACGCAGGAAAATGGTCCGATCCGGCAATTTGTGCTGCCGGCCGGCTGCGAAGGGGCCTGCGCGCTGCATGTGCTGCGCAGCCGGTGCAAGGCGGTGCTGCGGATCGCGTACGCCATCGACCGGGAAGAAAAACCGGTACCGGTGATTCTGCTGGATTTCTGGAATCTGTTGTCCAACGTTTTCTTCCAGATGGCACTGAAGGAAAACCGGTTGGAAGGCGTGAGCGAGATTCCGTTTGTTTCCCGTAGCTACGATGTCGGTTAAACAAATCGCGCGAATCGCGATCATGGCGGCGATGATGGCCGTGGTGTTCACGATGTTTTCGCAGGTGCTGTATCTGGAAGCGATCACGCTGACGATCGCGGTGCTGGCGCTGACGTTTGAGCGGCGCGAGGTTTTCTATGGCGCGCTGGTGTTTACGCTGGTGAACATGTTGGTGCAGGGCGTTTCCATCTGGACCTTCGCCTACTGTCTGATCTATCCCGTCTACGCACTTCTGTTCGGCAGCTTGAAGCCGGTGCTGCGGCGGTATCGTTGGGCGGCGGTCGTGCTTGTCGGTCTGTGCTCGTTTTCGACGGGCCAGCTGCTCGATCTGCCGTTTATTCTGTTCTCGCCGAAAGTGACGCTGATTTACATTGTTCTGGGCTTAAAAACGTCGGTTATTCAGGGATTAGTGAGCGCGCTGGAAGCGCTGTTTCTGCTTGATCCGCTGCTTGACCGGCTGGAAAAGATGGAGAGGAAATAAAAAATGAAGAAGAAATGGATTGCCGCAGCCGCGATTTTGGCTGCAATTCTGGTCTGTGTGCTGGGCTTCAACGCGCTAAAGCCGAAGACGGTGGCCGGCGCAAAAACGATCAACGTTACCGTCGTCAATGAAATCGACGGCACTGAACTGTTTTCCGGAGAGATCAAAACCGATGCGGAAACCTTAGGCAAAATGCTGGAAGAGGCGCCGGAGCTGAAAGCGAAAATGGAAACAAGCACGTACGGCCGGCTTTTAACTGCGCTGCTGGACGTAGAACAGGGCGATATGGCGACTGGCCCGTGGTGGCTGTACGAATCGGAAAATAACGAAGCGTGCAAGGCGGCGGGATTCTGTCCGGCCGTTGATGAAACCCCGATTCAGGATCAGGATCATTTCACATTTAAATACACGGACAGCTATTAAAACCGCGATAACCAAACTTCGTTTTTTGCAGGAAGCAATTATCCCAACGCAGCCGGATATCGGGTAAGAATTTGTTGGATTTTCCAGAAGCATCCGGCTTTGATCTGCGGAAAAATATGGTATAATAAAAATCATTCAGGCTGAAGAAACGAAGGTCAGGATTCATGGGGAATGTTACAAACCCAAAGCAACGTTAAGAAAATGAATGAGAAACAAGGTGCGACAGGACGGATGTCTTCGCCGGCCTTGTTTTTCTTGCCCATAGACAGTAGGAGGAATGCAGAAATGGAAATTAAAGTCATAAAACGCGACGGCCGGACGGTCCGCTTTCACAAGGAAAAAATTCAAAATGTCATTGAAAAAGGGTTTGCCAACGTCGGCACACATTGCAGCGAGGAGAACGTCAGGAAAGTCCTGAACCGGGCTTTGAATCAGATTGAGGCTGCCGATCTGCCGCATATTGAAATCGAGAAGATTCAGGATCAGGTTGAGGAAGCTTTTGTCGAGGAAGGCTTCATTGAGGAATACAAAGCGTTTAAGAACTACCGTCAGAAGCGCGCGCTGGCCCGCGATTGTTTCTCATCCCGCCAGCACCGGCTGATGAAAACGCTGGAAAACTTCGGGATCAAGGACTCGAAGGAAGTCAATGAAAAGCGTGAGAACGCCAACATCAACGGCGACAGCGCGATGGGGATGATGCTGCAGTACGGCAGCACGCTGACCAAGGCCTATACGACCTCCTATTGTCTGGATCCGAAGGTGGCGGCCGCGCATGAAAACGGCGATATCCACATTCATGACATGGATTTCTATCCGATGGGCACGACAACCTGTCTGCAGATTCCGCTGGACAAGCTGTTTCAGGGCGGTTTCAATACCGGCCACGGATTTCTGCGCGAGCCAAAGGACATCGCTTCCTACGCGGCGCTGGCGGCGATTGCAATCCAGTCCAATCAGAATGATCAGCACGGCGGTCAGTCGATTCCGCTGTTTGATTACTATCTGGCTCCGGGCGTCATGCATACCTTTAAGAAAAACTACCGTCAGGCGTTGACCGATTATGTCGATTACACCCAGGCGCTGGACTTGGAAACGATGAATTTGGCGCTGAGCCAGATCGAGGGTCTGAGCGATTTGCGGGCGGTGGAGCTGACCGGCGATCAGCTGCCGTTAGTCTATGAAAAAGCGCTGGCGAAAACGGAACGCGCGACGTATCAGGCAATGGAAGGTCTGATCCACAATTTGAATACGATGCATTCCCGGGCCGGAGCGCAGGTTCCATTCAGCTCGATCAACTTCGGAACGGATACGAGCGAAGCGGGAAGAATGATTTCCCGGCAGCTGCTGCTGGCCATGGAGAGCGGCCTGGGCAATCATGAAACGCCGATTTTCCCGATCCTGATCTTCAAGATTAAGGAAGGCGTCAACTACAATCCGGGTGATCCGAACTATGATCTGTTCCAGCTTTCCTGCCGCGTTTCCGCCAAGCGGATGTTTCCGAACTTCGCGTTCATTGACGCGCCGTTCAATAAGCAATACTACAAGGAAGGCCGGCCGGAAACGGAAATCGCCTACATGGGCTGCCGGACGCGCGTGATCGGCAATGAGATCGATCCGGAAAACGAAGTCGTCGTCGGCCGGGGCAACCTCAGCTTCACCTCGATCAACCTGCCGCGTCTGGGCTTAAAGCATGGCGAGGTCTTACAAGGGCAGTGCGATCTGGCGGGCTTCTATCAGGAACTGGACGAAAAGATGGATCTGGTGAAGGATCAGCTGTTGGAACGTTACCGTGTGCAGTGCGCCCGCCGGGTCAAGAATTTCCCGTTCCTGATGGCGCAGGGCAACTGGCTGAATTCAGATCAGCTGGATATTGAAGATACGCTGGAATCGGTGCTGAAGCATGGCACATTGACGATCGGCTTCATCGGTCTGGCGGAATGTCTGAAAGCTTTGATCGGCAAGCATCATGGCGAAAGTGAGGACGCTCAGCAGCTGGGACTGACGATTGTCACCCGGATGCGTGAGCGCTGTGATCACTATACGAAGCAATATGGCTTGAATTTCTCTCTGATCGCGACTCCGGCTGAAGGGCTGTCGGGCCGGTTCATCAAGATGGATCAGGAAGAATACGGTAAGATCGAAGGGGTGACGGATAAGGAATACTACACGAATTCATTCCATGTCCCGGTTTACTATCCAACCGATTTCTACCACAAGCTGTCGGTGGAAGCGCCGTATCACGCTTTGACCAACGGCGGGCATATCTCCTATGTAGAAATGGACGGCGATCCGTCGACCAATCTGGCGGCGTTTGAGAAGGTCGTCCGGATGATGAAGGAGCTGGGGATCGGCTACGGGGCGATCAACCATCCGATCGACCGTGATCCGGTCTGCGGCTTTAACGGAATTATCAACGACGAATGCCCGTGCTGCGGAAGAACGGAGGACGGCGTGCCGTTTGAGCGGATCCGCCGGATCACCGGATATCTGGTCGGGACGCTGGACCGGTTTAACGATGCGAAGCGGGCGGAAGTCCGTGACCGCGTGAAGCATGGCTGAGCTGCGTTTATCCGCGCCGGTGCAGTTTGACAGTATCGTCGACGGCGAGGGTCTGCGGGCGGTCATCTGGACACAGGGCTGTCCGCATGGCTGCCCGGGCTGTCACAATCCCCAGACGCACCCGTTTGACGGAGGAACAAGCGTCGCATCCGAGATCCTTCTAAAACAGCTGAAGGCTCATTTCTATCTGGACGGCGTGACGTTTTCCGGAGGCGAGCCGATGGCACAGGCCGCGGCCTGCGGCGAATTGGCGCAGGCTGTGCATCAGCTGGGAATGAATGTGTGGTGCTATACCGGTTATACGTGGGAAGCGTTGATGGAAGCGCAGGATCCGGATCAAAGGACGTTTTTGGAACAGATCGACGTCTTGATCGACGGGCCGTTTCTGCTTGCGCAGAAATCCCTGAATTTGCGGTTCCGGGGGTCGGCGAATCAGCGGCTGATCGACGTAAAGGCCAGCTTAAAAGCGCAGCGTGTTGTTTTAGCTGAGAAAAACTGAAATGAAAAGCGAAGCCTGAAGAAAAAGAAAGCGGGAGCGGATTTTCAACATCGCCCCGCTTTTGTCGATGCGGGAGTTGCATCCCTTGTCAGTTTGTGTATAATTACGATGGATAACGGTCGGGAGGATGAACATGCGGGATAAGATCCGGTTTGATGCTTATAAAGAATTAAAGATCGTCAATATTGAAAGTCTGTTTTTTGCTTTTCTGCTTGGGTTTACGCTCGTTGACAACGGTCTGTCGCCGATCGCGGGCGTGGCGGCCGGGCTGGTTTTGATTCTGGTCATTAAATTACTGTTCCGGTTTAAAATCGGATATTTTCTGGTATCCATAGTATTCAGCGGATTCTGGGCGGCAGCGTTTGGCTCAGGCTGGCTGCGGGATGGGAACTGGCTGATCGGCGGCGGTCTGGCGCTGGGTATTTTTGCGGCGTGCCTGTACGGGCATAAATTAAATTATGAGGAAGAAAAAAACCGCGAGGACGACTAAGAACAAGGCGGTGTTTCGTGGTGAAAAGGTCCCTGCGGGCAAGGCTGCCGCAGGTTTTTTTGTGGAAAGTTCCAGCGGGTTATGAAGAAAGCAAAGAGAGTATTTCAGGTTTGTCCTGTACTTCGCTGAGCATTTTGATCTGATTTCTAACAGCGCATATTTGATTTCAAAGGTTTCCTTCATCATCGAAGAAATTCCCCTTTTGTGCCCTATTGGACTAAAATGGAAAAAGAAAATATAGGGAATAATGAAATAATATCTAGGTAATATATCGAAGGAATGTCAGGAGCCGCGTCCCGCTGGTTTTCATTCGGGAGTTATGATATAGTTACAATGTATAAACAAATTGTGGAAATTCAAGTTGAACCATGCGGTCAAATTTGGTTTTTCGAGGCAGTCTGCGGCGAATATCCCGCGGGAAAACGGAGGAACTTATGAAAGAAATGCCGAAGTATAAAATTATTGAAAATTACATCATTGACCGGATCCAGTCCGGTGATTTAAAGCCGGGCGATCAGATCGAAACTGAAAAACAGCTGAGCGAAAAGTTTGATATCGGCCGGTTGACCGTCAACAAAGCTCTGATTAACCTGGCTCAGGAGGGCTATATCGAACGCACGGCCGGCAAGGGGTCGTTCGTGCTGCCGCGGATGGTGACCAAAAGCATCAGTCAGGGCGGCAGCTTTACCGACGATATGGCTTCGGTCGGCATGAAGGCTGGTTCGCAGCTGATCGAATACAAGGTTTATAAAGCGGCGGACGTCCCGGAAGTCGCGGAATATCTGGAGCTGGCGGATGATGAACTGATCCATTACTTCGTGCGGCTGCGGACCGGGGATGGGGAACCGATCGCGTTGAGCTATACTTACATTTCCGCCAAGATCGTTCCGGCGATCAACGTCAAGGCGCTGGAAGGCTCATTAACGGAATATCTCCATTCCGTCGGCGTTTACCGCGGCGGCGCGCTGCATAAGATGTCGGCGCATCTGCCCAGCGAGTCGCAGAAAAAGCTGCTCGGCGTCGGCAATGTCGCGTTGCTTTTAAACGAGCATATCACCTATGACGAACAGCGGCGCCCGTATGAATACATCAAAACCTACTACATCAGCAGCCAATATGCCTATACCTTCAGGACAGGATTTCTTGCGGAGCGTTAAAAAAAGTAGTAAAACTGTCCATTCTCCTCTTGAGATCTTTTTAAAATAGTATATAATGAAGTCGTAAATGTATATATAAATACAGATACACATTATTCCTCAGAAAACTTGCTGGTCACAATGTTTGCGCTGGAAAATCTCAAGGAGGACAAGAGAATGAAAAAATGGATGGTTGACTGCGTGCTGGAAACCCCGGCGACCGCTGAAGCAATGTTCAAAAACAAGGAAGCCCTGGTCGGCAAGCTTGTCGATCTGTTTTTGGCGAAGGACTACAAGAAGATCGTCATGGTCGCTTCCGGTTCTTCCTACAACATCGCCAACTGCTCGAAGTATGCGATCCAGAACTATCTGGGCGTCAAGGTTGATTTGATCAACTCCGTTACCTATGCCAAATATGATTATAAGTTCCATGAAAACGCGCTGGTCATCTGTATGTCGCAGAGCGGCAAGAGCACCAACACGATTGAAGCCGTCGTCAAGGCAAAGGAATGCGGCAACGACGTCGTCGCGATTTCCATGGTTCCAAACAGCCCGATCACGCGGTATTGCGATACCGTGCTGGAATACGGTTCCTATGGCCCGGGTGACGATGTATTTGTCTGCCGCGGCGTTCCGACGTCCACGCTTTACTTCATTTTGTTTGCGTTGGAAGCTGGCGTGAAAAAGGGGACGTATCCGAAAGACAGCTATAAAAAACGCATGAAGGAAATCGAAACGATCATCCATGAAATGCCGCGGATCCACGAAAAGATCAATCAATGGTATGATGCGAACAAGGAAGAACTGTGGTCGATGAAACGGGCGATGACCGTTGGGATCGGTCCGAGCTTTGGCCCGGCGATCGAAGGTGCGCTGAAAATGGAAGAAACGATCGGGATTCCGTCCAACGCCTATGAAACGGAAGAGTTCCTGCATGGTCCGGTCTATGAAATTAAAAAGGACAACGCTGTTTTCCTGCTGGACATGGACGATACGATGCACGATCGCGTGATGATGATTTACGAAGGTCTGCATCAGCTGACCGACCGTGTTTATCTGATCACCCGGCATCCGGGCAACAGTGATAAGCGGGTCATGACGATTGACGTCGATGCCTGCAGCCTGCTTCTGCCGATGTTGTTTGTCATGCCATTCCAGATTTTATCCAGCCGGATCTGTGACGATTGCCGGATCAGTGCGATCACCGTGTATAACTACCGCTTTTCCCAGGCGATTAAAACCAAGGCGAATTGACGCCTGAAGACATCCTTCCCTTTCTTTTCAGAAGCCGCAGCCCGGCTTCTTTTTTTATCGGGTTCAAGCCTTGCCAATCTGAAAAATATTTTGTAGTTCGATTTACAATGAAAATAACTCTTGCCAAATGCTGGAATTTAATGGTAGAATCATTTCTGTTTGAAATTCAAAATATTTGGAGGAGCTATGAAAAAGATATTGAAAAGAATCGGGATCGGTCTGCTTGCGGCGGTTGTTCTGCTTGCGGCCGGGTTGGGATGGATGTTTCGAAAAGAGATTCAGACGTTGAATTCGATCCGGAAAGTGGACGATTACGGAATGTATCAGATCGAGTACAGCGCGGATTACGGACTGGATCAGCTGGTGGCATCCGGCGGTGCGTCCAGCGATTCCGAGCTGGTTTCTTATGTGGCTGGGAATTTATTGAAGGGCCTGCCGCTGAAATTCAACATTCCGGATTTCGGATGCAGCACGTTTCAGGCGCAGAATGAGGATGAAGACTGGTTGTTCGGCCGGAATTACGATCTGAACTATGTTCCGAGCATGATCGTTAAATCCAATCCGGATCAGGGTTATGCTTCAATCTCCATCGCGAACATCTCAGTTCTGGGCTACAACGAGGAAAAGCAGCCGGACAGCTTCCTGTCGTCGATCATGAGTCTGGCCGCGCCGTATGTCATGATGGATGGCATGAACGAGATGGGCTTTTCGATCGGCGTGTTGCTGATCCGCGGCGTGGAGCCGACCCATCAGGAAACGGACAAGCTGGACTTGACGACGACGTCCGCAATGCGCTGGCTGCTGGACAAAGCGGCGACGGTCGAGGAAGCGATCGGCATGCTGGAAAACATGGATATGCACGCTTCGGCCAACGCTTCCTATCACTTCCAGATGGCCGATGCGCAAGGCGACAGTGCGGTCATCGAATATATCGACAACCAGCTGCGCGTCATCCGTAAGGAAGACGGCGAGTTCCAGATGCTGACAAACTTTCTGATCAGCGAGGATGTTTACGGCTTTGGCAAGGGACAGGACCGGTATGCGATTCTGGCGGATACGCTGCAGGAAAACAACGGCATTTTATCGGAGAATGAAGCGATGTCCTTATTGGAAGCCGTCAGTCAGAATAAGGTGAACGAGGAAACCGGCGCACTGACCGCAACCCAGTGGTCTGTCGTTTACAACAACACGCAAAAGACCGCGAAGATCGTAGCCGGCGGCCAGTTCGGCAAAGTCATCGAGATTTCGCTGGGACAATAACAACGGGAAAATCTTTCGCTGAGGCAGTGATGAAAATCACTGCTTTTTTTGTTTGGAAAAGTGGAAAGAGAGCAGTTTTCCGACGCAAAAAGCACACTTATTTTGACTATTCTATAAAGCCGGGATTTCTTTGAAAATCATGCGGATTTATCCTTTAACTTGATTATAGGATGGAAAAAAACAGTTTGTCAATAAAAGTGTACCTATTGTTACAGTTAAAATTAACGGATTTATATATTGTTAATGATTTTAAATATCTACGAAAATATAAAATGAAATTCTATGAAATGCTATAAATATATAGACAATATAAATTGATTATGCTATATTAAGTTTACAAAAATGATAGCGCTTACCAGGAGGAATCGAATATGAAACATATCGTTTTACTGACTCACGGCCATTTGTGCGAAGGCTTCGCTTCTGCACTGCAGGTCATTTCCGGCTCAGACAATCCGCTGACGCTGCTCTGCATGGAAGCTCAGGACTCACCGGATACGATGCACAGCCGGGTTCGTCAGGTTCTTGAGCGCTTTCCGGCGGCGGATCCGGTCATTCTGATGACGGATATCCCCGTTGGCAGCACGACGCAGATCGCGATTCCGTTTCTGGAAGACTACGCCAACCTCTACATTGTGACAGGCTTGAATTTGGGCCTGCTGCTGGAGGTGGCGCTGAATCCGATGGAAGACGATGTCAGCGCGATCCTGCGGGAAGCGGTTGAAGCCAGTCGCCAAACATTACTGTTCATCAATGACCAGCTGGACAGCAATGAGGAATAAAAAAGAAAGGGAGATGTTTCAATGATTAAACTTCTCAGAATTGATGATCGTCTGATCCATGGACAGGTCGCTGTCTATTGGGTCAATGCGACCGGCGCGGACACGATTGTCATCGCCAACGACAAGCACGCTACCAACGCCATGCTCAAGATGTCCTTAACCGTCGGGAAGCCGGCCGGCTCCAAAATGGAGGTGCTGACCGTAGCCAAAGCGGTGGACTATCTCAACAACGCCGCCCATGCCAAGCGTAAAATCTTATTGATCTGCGGCAGCTGCGAAGATGCGGCAACGCTGTGCGCCGGCGCGGCGGAAATCAAGGAAGTCGATTTAGGGGGGATCCGGTTCGCAGAGGGACGCACTTCGATTTCCAATCAGGTCTTCTTAGTCGAGGACGATCTGCGGCATCTGGATGCGATCGCCGGGCAAGGACGAACGGTTTACATTCAGGAAGCCCCGTCCAAGCCGAAGATCCCGCTGTCTGAAATCCATTCCATGTTTGAAAAAAATAAAAAGTAAAAACACTCGGAAAGGGGAAAAATTATGTTTTTAATCCAGTGTATCCTGGTATCCATGGTGCATGTCCTGAGTATTCTCGACGGCCGGATTCTGGGTCAGAATTTATTGAACACACCGATCGTGGAAGCCACGTTAGTTGGTCTGATCTGCGGCGATGTCCAGACGGGTTTAGTCATGGGCGCGACCTTACAGCTGATCTTCATGGGGTTTGTCGGCATCGGCGTCACCTCGCTGCCAAACTCCTCCGCCGGCACGATTCTGGCGGTGGCCTTCGCGATCATGTCGCATCTTTCGGCGGATTCCGCGATTGCGCTGTCCATGCCGATCGCGCTGTTGTTCCAGCCCTGCGGCATCATCCCGCGGATCATCAACAACATCTGGAATCCAAAGTGCGACGCGGCGGCGGAGCGCGGCGACTTCAAGGCGATTGAACGGTATTACTGGCTGGGTGTCGTCGTCTTTGCCATCGTCTACTTCGTTCCGATGTTCTTGGCGCTGTACTTCGGCTCCGGCGCGGTGGAAACGATTATCAACTTCATCCCGGAAGTCGTGATGAACGGACTGACTAAGGCTTCCAGCGTGCTGCCGGCCTTAGGTATCGCTTTATTGATGAATTACATCATGGATAAGGACGCGACGCCGTTTATCTTCCTGGGCTTCATCTTAGCCGCGTTTTTGGGCGTCAGTTCCCTGGGCGTCGCAGGCTTGGGCGCCGTGATCGCTGTGGTCTATTATAATATGGTTCAGAGAAAGGCTAACGAGTAAAGGGGGAAGCCACGATGACAACTGGAAAAATGGAAAAGAAAGAATTCATGAGCGGTTTCTGGCGTTCCTGCTGCCTGCAGGGCTGCTTCAATTATGAACGTCAGCAGGGTTTGGGCTTTGGCTACGCGATGATTCCGCATCTGCGCCGGATTTACAAGGATGATCCGGAAGGCTTTAAGGAAGCGATGAAACGGCACTTAGTTTTCTACAACATCACGCCGCAGTGCACGACGTTCGTTCAGGGCATCGCCGTCGCGATGGAAGAAGAGGCGGCCTCCAATCCGGACTTTGACGCTTCTTCGATCAACGCTATCAAGACCGCACTGATGGGACCGCTTTCCGGCATCGGCGATTCGATTTTCTGGGGTACGCTCAGAACGATCGGCCTGGGCGTGGGGATTTCCTTCTGTATGCAGGGCAACATCCTCGGCCCGATTTTGTTCCTTCTGATTCATAACATTCCGCATTGGTTTGTACGGTATAAAGGTCTGCAGGTCGGCTATGAGCAGGGCTTGTCGTTTATGGAAAATGCAACGGAAGGCGGCATGCTGGAAACCTTCTCGATGGCGGCGAAAATGCTGGGCGCTACGGTCGTCGGCTGTATGATCGCGACGATGATCAACTTTACCACGACGATCACGTTGAACATGGGTAACCATCAGACCTTGGCGATCCAGTCGATCTTTGATGAAATCGCCCCGAAGCTGCTGCCGTTATTGCTGGCCTTCGGCTGCTTCGCGCTGATCCGCAAGGGTAAGAAGACCACGACCGTCATGCTGCTGTTGTTCTTGCTGGGCTTCGTGCTGGCCTTCCTGGAAGGACTGCCGATGTTCGCGCCGATGGTTTAAGAAAGAAGCTTGACGCAAAGTCCGCGGGTAGAACACTGCGGGGTAAAAATAAAGGAAAAGGCTCCTTGTCGGACTTGCCGCGGGAGCCTTTCGCTTAGAAAAGAGGGAAAGTCATGATTGATTTACGCAGCGATACCGTCACGCAGCCTTCGCCGGCGATGCGCCGGGCAATGGCGGAAGCGGTCGTCGGGGATGATGTGTACAGGGATGACCCGACGGTCCGGAAGCTGGAACAGCGGGCTGCCGCGCTTATGGGAAAGGAAGCCGGTCTGTTTGTCAGCAGCGGCACTCTGGGCAACCTGCTGGCCCTCATGAGTCAGACGGAACGAGGCGATGAAATCATTGCCGGCCGGCACAGCCACATCGTTACGCATGAAGTCGGCGGAGCGGCGCAGATCGCTCAGGTGATGGTGCATCCGCTCGATCATCCGCAGGACTGGATTGAAGCGGATGCAATACGCAATGCTGTACACAGCGAAGATATCCATGAGCCGCGAACACGCTTAGTTTGTCTGGAAAACGCGCTGTCAAACGGCGGGGTTGTACCGCTGCCCGTTCTGCGTTCTGCCTATGCCGCCGCCAAAGCGCTGGGACTGCGCGTTCATCTGGACGGTGCGCGGGTCTTAAACGCCGCTTTAGCCAGCGGCTGTTCTGTTCAAAGGATTGCGGACTGCGCGGATACAGTGACGTTCTGCCTGTCGAAAGGACTGGCGGCGCCGGTCGGATCGGTTTTAACCGGGGATCAGGCCTTCATTGAAAGAGCGCGGCGCAACCGCAAACTGCTGGGCGGCGGGCTGCGGCAGGCTGGAATTCTGGCTGCGGCCGGACTGGTGGCCCTGGATTCGATGACAGAGCGATTGGCGGAGGATCATGCCCACGCGAAGCTGTTAGGAGAATTATTAGCGGCGATTGATGGAATTTCCGTGAAAATGGAACGGATTCAGATCAATATGGTGTTCTTTAAAGTCGATCGTGAAAGGCGGACCCCGGAGGATTTTCTGAACAAATTGAAAGAAAAAGGAATTTTAACGAATCCGGACGATCATGGACTGTTCCGCTTTGTCACACATTATGGTATCATGGAAAGCGACGTCCGGGCTGCGGCGCAGGCAGTCCGGGAAATCATGGAGGGATAGAATGACAAAGTTAAAAGCGGTGATGTTTGACATGGATGGGGTTTTGATCGACAGTGAGCGGCTGAGCTTGTCGATGTGGGAAAAGGTGAACGAAGCGCGGGGGCACGTCTTCGACGTTTCCGTCATGACAAACATGATGGGCGGTTCGCAGCAGGAGAACTTTGAACGGTTCGGGCATTTGCTTCCGCCGATGAAAGTGTACGAAGCGATGTGGCAGGAGAAGAAACAGATGACGGACGCCTGGATTGAGGCTAATGGCATGCCGCTGCGGCCGGGAGTGAAGGAAATTCTGGCGGCATTAAAAGAAAACGGCATCCGGCGTCTGATCGTTTCCTCGACACCGCGCGAATATGCGTTGTATCTGTTGGAAAAAGCAGGATTGACCGGCTGTTATGACAACGGGATTTTCGGCGATGAAGCCGGCCGGCGCAAGCCGCATCCGGATCTGTATAACAAGATGATGGAGATGGAAGGGCTGCGGCCAGAGGAATGCATTATCGTGGAAGACTCCGCCAACGGCGTCAAGGCGGGCTATGCCGCGGGCGTGCGGGTGTTCGCGGTTCCCGATACCGCTTGTCTGGAACAATTCCGCGGCCGGGAAGCCTACGCAATCGTTGATTCCATGGACGATGTGCGGCGCTGGGCGCTGGAACAGACAGCCGCATAATCGCGGAGAATTCCAGCTAGAACAGACAATCTGATCTGTTGAAATCAAGCAAAAAGAAAAAGACGGCGATTAAAATGAACGCTTCTTCTCTGGATCTTTTATTCGGAGCGGTTCACTTTCGTTTCCGTCTTTTTTTCTGTTTCTGCCTTTCCGCACTTTCCGCTGCGATCAGTTTCCGCGCAATTTTATGCGCGGGAGCTTACGGTGCGGGATCTTTTCAAGCTTAACGGATCTGGATCAGTCTTGCCTCATAAGGCCGCAATAGCCGTGGCTGAGGATCGGCGTAGGAATCCATCAGAATCCGGCCTTCCGTCTTGAGGTCAAAGCGGGCCGGATAGCCGCTGAGGTTGATCAGAATCAAAAATTCTGCCTGTTCGTCAGAACGTTGATAAGCAAGAATTTGTTTGTGATGAATCAAAACCGGTTTCATCGCTCCGGTGTTGAAGGCTGAATACGCTTTGCGCAGAGCGATAACCTGTTTATACCAGCGATTGATGCTCGTCTCTGAAACCAGATCAGATTTCAGGTTGATCTGCTTATAATTGGGATTCACTCTGATCCACGGCTGATGATCGCTGAAGCCGGCATATTCACTGTCATCCCACTGCACCGGCGTGCGGGCGTGATCGCGGGTCATGCGCTGCACGACCTTTCTGGCGATGACCTTGGGCAGATGCATCATCGTCTGCAAGGTGTCGTAAATGTTGATCGCTTCATAATCCCGCCATTCATCCTGTTCCAGATGACAGTTGGTCATGCCGATCTCCTCGCCCTGATACACCAGCGGCGTTCCTCTTAACGTCAGGTTCATCAAAGCGAATGCCTTCGCGCTTTCAACGCGGTATTGCCTGTCGTTGCCGAAACGGGAGATCGAGCGGGGCTGGTCATGATTGTTCATGTAGTTGGCAACCCAGTAATTTCGTTTCTGGCTGTCGGTCTGCCATCGGAAAATAATCGACTTGAAGCCGGGAATCGTCCAGTGATACAGCTTGCGGAAATCATATTTGCCTAACGGTCCGCAGTCCTGCAGATGCAGATCAAACATGATCATCATGTTCAACTCGCCGCGTTGTTCGCCGGCATACAGTGCGCACGCGTCGTTGTCCGCCATCATGCCTTCGCCGATTGTGATGAAATCATAATCGTCTGCCAGCTTCCCGATCAGTTCCTGAATGTAAGCGTGGGATTGCGGCAGATTGGTCATGAACTCTTTGGCAAACTGATAGCCCTTCTTTTCCGGATGCCAGCTCGGCAGTCCCGGCTGCTTGGCGATCGTGTTGATGACGTCCATGCGGAAGCCGCTGACGCCTTTGTCCAGCCAGAACCGCATGACGTTGGCGATTTCTTCGCGGACCCGTGGATTTTCCCAGTTGAGATCACACTGATGCGGCGTGAAGGTGGTCAGATACCAGCTGTGCGGCTTCAGCGGATCCTTTGTCCATGCGCTGCCGCCGAACATGCTGATCCAGTTGTTTGGTTCCTTGTCGTTGACGCCCTCGCGGAAGTAGTAACAATCCCGGTATGGACTGTTCGGATCGTTTAAGCAGGCCTGAAACCAGGGATGCTGATCGCTGGTGTGATTTGCGACCAGATCCATCACGATCCCCATGCCCCGTTTCTTGCATTCTGCCAACAGTGCGTCAAAATCTGCCATCGTTCCAAAATCGGGATGGATATTGTAATAATCGCTGATGTCATAGCCATAGTCGGTGTTGGGGGAACAATACACCGGTGAGAGCCAGATCAGATCCACACCCAGATCCTGCAGATGATCCAGCCGGCGCAGGATGCCCTTGAGATCCCCAATTCCGTCATGATTGGAATCCTGGAATGAACGCGGCCAGATCTGATAAATAATTTTATTTTTGTAATCCATCATATCACCCCTGTCATTGTATCATAATGTTCGGGTAAAAGCTCTGGATTTCCATAACGAGGGAGGTTCTAAAGATGGTGCAGAACAGCCCTGACGAAGTCTTCGATCTACGTTTGAGGATATCGTTGAAAGTCAGGAAAGTCAAAAGGAATAAGAAGGAATCAAGGCAATAAGAAAAACGGGGGGAAGGCTGGAAAAAAGAAAGCTGGTTGGGGAAAGCGGGACTTTTTTCAGTTGTTGAAGTACGTTTTAAGTTTGAGTACAGGCTGCGGAAACTTCCGTTTATAAGTTTCGAAAGACAAACTGCGGAATCTTCTGTTCTACAATATTTCGCCGTTGGTTTCAATCACCCGTTTGTAATAGGCGAAGGAGTCCTTTTCATAGCGGTTGAGCGTGCCCTGACCCGCGTCGTCGACATCGACATAGATGAAGCCGTAACGCTTGGAAATCTGGCCGGTGGAACAGCTGATCAGATCAATGCAGCCCCATGGAGTGTAGCCGAAAACCTGGACGCCGTCCAGGACAATCGCATCCTTGATCGCCTGGATGTGCTGGCGTAAATAGTCGATGCGGTAAGGATCATGAACCGTATGATCGGCATTCAGCACGTCCGCCGCACCCAGTCCGTTCTCCGCAATAAACAACGGCTTGTGATAGCGGTCATAAAACAGATTCAGCGTGTAGCGCAGTCCGATCGGATCGATCTGCCAGCCCCATTCGCTCTTTTTCAAATTCGGGTTGAAGATAAAGCTGCCCATGTTGCCGGCAGTGCGCTGCATCGCTTCATCCTGAGCAGCCGCGACGCTGGTCTGGTAATAGCTGAAGGCCATGAAGTCGCAGCAGCCTCCGCTTAAAATTTCCGCGTCGCCCGGCTGGATCGGCAGACGGATACCTTCCTGCTGCAGCTGGATGAGCTTGTATTCCGGCAGGAAGCCGCGCATCTGGACGTCCGGATAGTAAGTATCGCGCTGCTGGTTTTGTTTCAGTGCAGCCAGGTTGTCCTCCGGCTTGCAGGAATAAGGATAGGCCGGAGACACGCCGATCATGCAGCCCATTTGAAACTGCGGATAGTGATCGTGTGCGAAACGGACAACCTGCGCGCTGGCCAGCAGCTGGTGATAGCTGGCCGCTTCGATGAGACGGCGGTCCTTTGAGAAGACGCCGGCATTGATAAAACCGCTGTGAACGACGGAATTCAGCTCGTTGAACGTCAGCCAGTATTTGACTTTATGCTGGTATCGCTCAAACACGGTTTTCACGTAGCGGACATAACAGTCGATCACCCGCCGATCGGCGAAGCCGTTGTATTTTAATGTCAGCGCCAGTGGCATTTCATAATGCGAAAGCGTGACGATCGGTTCGATGCCGTACTTCAGACACTCGTCGAAGACGTTGTCATAAAACCGCAGGCCGGCCTCGTTGGGTTCGGTCTCCTCGCCCTGGGGATAAATCCGCGTCCACGCGATCGACATCCGGTAACATTTGAAGCCCATTTTGGCAAACAGCGCCAGATCTTCTTTGTAACGATGATAATGGTCAATCGCCTGATGATTCGGATAGTATTCCTCTTCAAGCAATGCCGGGATTCCTTCCTCGGGATAAGTATTCATTTTAAACGCTATCGCCGCGCCTTCCTGATCGCCGCTGCGGTAGGTCACGCCGCGCATCTTCGCAATGTGTTTTTTCATTTCTTCCGGCACATCGGGCAGCGCCGCCGTGTGTTTAGCCAGTCCGCCGCAAGTCAGAACGTCAGCGATGCTGATGCCCTTGCCATCCTCGTTCCACGCGCCCTCGCATTGGTTCGCCGCCGTCGCGCCGCCCCATAAGAAATCTTCGGGAAATCCAGTCATATTCTTTACCTTCCTTTTCTTTTTAAAAAGGATGCGTCGCCACATCCTTGGTTTGTCAGCTATTTGGAAACGGTGATGGCTTCGGTCTCACTTTCCGCCTGTTCTTCCTTCATCGCCGCCTTTTCCGCGATTTTGAAGAACGGAAAGAAGATTGCGACGGAAACCGCCACCAGAATCAATCCCCAGATCAACCCGGAAATCGAATTGGTCGCCATCCAGAAATAGATCGGGGTCGGGATGACGTTGGACAGCGCGACGCCGGTCATCGGTGCGACCAGGCCCATCCGCATGACCATTGACGTCAACATGACGCAGATTCCCGGGCACAGGACGCAGGGCAATGCCATGATCGGATTCAGGATGATCGGGAACCCGAACATGACCGGCTCAGTAATGTTGAAGATCGAAGTTGCGATGGACAGCTGGCCCAGACTCTTGTATTGCTTCGCTTTCGAGAACAGCAGCAGGATCGTCAGACCGAGAATCCCGACGTTGGTGATCGGCGTCAGCATTGCCCATTCCAGATATGGAGCCGCTTCCCCGGCCGCAAAGGCCGCCATGTTCGCCTGCGTTGCCGCGGAACGAATCGAGCCCAGCGTCGCGTAGGTCAGCATATCGCCATGGATGCCGAACATCCACAACAGCTTGCCGGACATCAGATACAAGGCCGCGCCGATCGGATTGGCGCCGATCCCCATCAGCGGTTTCTGCAGCATCGTGTAGATAAAGCTCTGCATCGTGCCGTAAGCCGTCTGCGCAAAGCCCATGCGGACCGCCATAAACAGAATGAAGACTAGTCCGGCCGGAATCATCGTTTCAAACATGCCGGCGACGGAAGGCGGGATGGAATCCGGCATTTTGATCTTGATGTTTTTTTCCAACAGGAAGACGTAAAGCCGTGCGCCGATCAGGCCGCAGATCATCGCGACGAAGATTCCCTGCGAACCCAGGACGCTTAAAGAAAGAACGTTGCTGGCAAGACCGGTGATTGTTTCTCCGGCTTCGTTGACCAGGCTGACCGCCGCTTCAAACGGCGTGACGATCATGAACGAGCCGAATGCGACCATCGCTGCCGGCAGCGGCCGCTGACCGAATGATTTCGCCGTTTCGTAGCCGACGCACAGGACGACCATGATAGCGTAGAGATTGGAGACCATATTGATCGGAATCGAAAGGATGTTGCCGAACCCGCTGGTGGTCAGAAAGGTCTGCCAGGGGCCGATCGGAATCGATTTGACCAGGGAAAAGAGCGACGCGCCGATGGAGAAGGCGGCGATGCCCATGAAGGCGTTCATGATGATTTTCACATAGCGCAGCTGTGCGAATTTCATGACTTTCTCAGTGATTTTATCCAGTTTACTCATTGTTTTCTCCTCTATTGATTCAGAAGGGCTTAATCCTCCATCAGCTTTTGCGCGGCAGCCAGGACCTTGACGCCGTCCAATCGGCCATAGGCAACCATGTCGATGACGTCGACCGGCAGATCCGGGCATTGTTTCCGGACGTTGTCCAGCTCATAGCGGACCTGCGGGCCGATCAGGATGCAGTCAGCGGTTTCCGCGGCGGTTTTCGCCTGGCTGACCGACGAAGCGCTGATTGTGCATTCGTAGCCGGATGCTTTGGCGGCGGCGCGCATTTTGTTCATCAGCATGCCGGTTGACATGCCTTGGGCGCAAAGCAGAACGATATTTTTCATAGTTTACTCCTCTTACAGTATTCTTTGTGGTTTAAGCGGCGGTGCGGATCATTTCGATCATCTCCGCGGCCAGATCTTTTACGGTCATGGCATTCATCACGTGATCCTGCGCGTGGATCATCAGTAAGGAAAGCGGGACGGGGCTGCCGTTGGTTTCCGCAAAGATCAGACCGGTTTGACATTGGTGCGCATCCACCATTTTTTTATCGCATTCGATCATCAGCGCGTCTGCTTCGTCAAAGTGTCCGGCACGAGCGGCGCGGATCGCCTGAATCGCCAGGCTGCGGGCGTCGCCGGCCGCGGTAATCAGCCGCATGATCGTCAGTTCCATTTCATTTTCCATTTCCTAAGCTCCTTTCCTTGTTGGGATCAAATCCGTCCATTCCTTCTCTGCAGCGAAGGCCGGACCGGACTTCCGGTTGACAAATTCAGTCTAGCATGGCTTTTTCAGCAACTCCAACCGGAATGTTGCCGGGAAAGCTGCGGTATTTTTTGAAAGATCATCGCCGCCACGCTTCCTTCAGACAGTCCATCAGACAACTGAAGGTGCGGTGCGCAACCGTTTTTTCGACCAGCTCGATTTCGGAAAGATAATTGGTAATCGTGCGGTAAAATGCTTCCGCATCAGGATCCTGTTCAGCCAGCGAGATCAGAAAGACAACCTGAACGTCGTGATGTCCCCAGAAGACAGGCTGTTCCAGGATTGCCGCCATCACAAACTTGCCGTTGCCCAGAATCTGACTGGGATGCGGAATCGCCACGCGGTTGCCAAAGTCGGTTTGTCCCATTTCTTCCCGCTGCATGACCAGTTCGAAAAAATTATCTGGTACGGACCGATAACGATTGACCGCCTGACAGATCGCCGTCAGCGCCTGTTCTTTGGTCTGCGCTTTCACGCAGGGCAGAAACAGCCGGCTGTCAAAATAACGATAGAGGAAACGATCGTCGCCGTTTTCAAAGATTTTCTGGCAGCTGTTGATTTCCTTATCGCTTAACAAAAGAGAAACTTCGTAGACCGGTACCGGCAGGGGAATATTGAGCGGCACAGTCGTGAAAACAAAGTCGATCCGCAAGCCTTTGAAATCCAGCTCTTCCAGATCGAAGACCGTGGCTTCGACGATCCGGTTGATGTACTTGCCGAAGGCTCGTTTATAATTGTAAAGAAACAGCTGCGAGGTCCCCCGCCCGGACACGCATACAACCACGATGTTATAGCGGCGTGAGGGCCGGTCGCGCTGTTCCATCGCCAAAGCGAACAGCACGGCCAGATAGGCGATTTCATCCTCCGGCATCGCTTTGCCATAATGGCTCGACAGCACAGAGCAGGCGCAGACCGCTACGGTATAGGCGAACGCGTATTGCCGCTGGATTTGAGCGAGGATCGGATTTTTCAGCGGGATGTTGTAGCGCATGCGGATATCCAGCGGCACCATGTGCTGGTTGAGGGAAACGCGCAGCTCCAGATTATCGCGGAAATCAAGAAGCATGCCTTCGTAAACGGCGTTGAGCATCTTTAAGACAAGTTCGTCGATCTGCGCGCTGATGACGAGATTACTTCCGTATTTCCCCTGTGAATCCGAGCTGGCTTTGCCGCTGATATGCAGCGCGATATACAGCTGTTCGTCTTCCGAATACGTCACGTCCAGCTGCTTTCGGATCGCTTCGCACACCTCTTTCGCCGTCTGCAGAATTTGTTCGCCGACTAACTGACGCATTTCTGAGCGCGCACTGTTGGAGTAGATCATTGGCTGATGACTGCGGATCCGTTGATTGGCAATGACCAGGTGGACGATCAAATTCTCAAAGGAAGTTTCCGAGATTCGGATGTGATGGATGCGGAAGACTGCGCTGAGAATTTCAAAGAGGATCTGGCCGTCTGCTTTCTGGGTCGGGCTTGTGAAGCTCATGTTGTTTTTATACAGGCAGTTGGCGATGCACAGCCGGCGGTTGAACTCGCTGCCTTCAACACGGATTCCATAATTCGGACGGCGGCTGATCGTCAGATGATACAGATTCAGAATTGCTTCCACCTGTTTCAGATCGGCGGTGACCGTATTGCGCGAAACGTAGATCATCTGGCTCAGTTCCTCCAACTTGACATAGTCCGGATGATATAACAGATACCCTAATAGAAAATCTACCCGTTGGGCGAAGGTGGAAGGAATGTGCGTTTGCGGCGTTTCCTTCAGCCAGCGATGCAAAGCGTCGTCATTTGTAATCCTGAGCTGATATCCGATGCCGGGTTTGGCGATCAGCTGCGCGCCGTGTTCATCCAGGACTTCCGCCAGAAGCTTTAACCGCGAGCGCACGGTTTTTTCACTGAGATGCATTGCGGCGGCAAGCTGAGCGGAAGTGATCGGCTGGTCGGTTTTTAACAACGCGAATAATCGTTTCATTTCCGGTTCCATGGAACTGTCCCCCTTTTCGTGATGCTGAACTTTCAATTTTAAAATAACATTTTTTTAAAGGAAACTCCAACCAAGATAAACGGAAAACAGCTCCGGTAAAAACTGTGCGGCGCTTAAGAAAGATGATTGGAAAATCAGGTGAATTCAGTTCTATTCTGAGAATGTAACCGGGTGGCCGGTGTATAAATTGAACAGGATCATTGATCCGAGAATCAAAAAAGCAATGCCCATTCACGCTTGCAAAAAAAACGGCATAAAGAAAAACAGCCGGATCGGCAGGCTGTTTCTTTGCGCATTGATTATTTTTTATGCTGTGGCTTGCCAGGTATGAAAAAGAGAGCAGCGAATAAATACTGAATTGAGCTTAATGGAAAAACTGGTAAGCGATCACCAGATTGATTGCCAGCGGCAACGCTGCGAAAAGGTATGGAAGGAAAGGAACGGAGACAAAATCATTCTGTTGCATTCTTTCATGAGACCGCCGCGTAAGCTGATAGGCAGAGCCTTGAAGAAAATCCATCGAAATGTGGCTTGCCCCGGCATAGGCAAAAACAATCAATGCCAATCCGATCAGCCAGAGCATGTCCCACCGTTTATGAAATCCCCATAATAAGACAATCTGGACAAGCAGGCAAAGGATGAAATAAAGTCCGCCGAGCAGCAGGATTTGTTTTCGTTTCATGATAACCCCTCTTTTCTGAATGTGCTCTTAATTTTCTTCTTTTCCATAGTAATGAAACTTTTGACAGACACTTCTTCTTAATCTTATTATAACGTTATTACCGGTTTTAAGCTAACTTTTCTTTTCTGTTTTCCAATTCGTTTTTCTCTGTCCGGCATGTCGGATGAAGTTGATAAAGAACAAGATCCAAGCTAAAATAAAGAAGGATATAATGGAAACAAGTCCGAATTGTAATGTTAGGCAGAATTAAAATAAAATCGGGGAATCATCAGAAATGATCGAAGAGCCTGTTCAAAAACAGATTGGCAGGGGAGAAATGGCGGCAGAACTGCTTGCGTCGCAGAGAATAAAACAGGGGGAAAGGCTGCCCAATCCGATCTGATCCGCCGCGGATATCGAGTCCTTGCAGTCAAAGCAGTGAATCGAAACGGCGCAGATAGGAGAATTATGGAATTCCAGACCATAACGGGAAGCTAAAGGCTTTTTGGAGATTAATGAGGCAGCGGTTGAAATTCAAACAGAGAAAACGCTCGCAGAAGATGAAGATGACAGGGGAGAAGTTCCTGATTTTGGAGTATAATCCCCTTCTTTGTCTAAGCGGTCTCCATTTGATTCAGGCGAACGCCGATTTAAAACACTGGATGTCTGAACAGGACGTGTACAATTTTCGGGGCGGTTTTCGGATAGGGACGACCGTTACTTATAAATGGGAGTACATGGGGAAACAGAATACGAAGAAAGAGGGGCTTAAGATTATGAATTCTGCTCGAAAAAGAATCGCATGGCTGACTACCGGCGGTACGATTGCCTGCGCCCAACAGGAGGAAGGGCTGACGCCGCAGCTGGACGCCGGGGGATTACGCCGGTTATTAGGCACATTGATCGATCAATATGAAATCAGAACGTGGGATTTATTCACGCTGGACAGCTCCAATATTCAGCCGGAAGAATGGCAGCGGATTGCGGAAAAAGTGGCTGAGCTGATTGAAGAGGGCTGGGCCGAGGGCTTGATTTTGACCCATGGCACCGATACGATGGCCTATACCGCTTCCGCCTTGAGCTTCATGTTGGAAAATGTTACGCTGCCGGTTGTGCTGACGGGTTCTCAGCTGCCCCTGGCAGACCCTTTAAGCGATGGTCTGGAGAATATCCGGACGGCGCTGGCGATGGCGGCGAGCGGTCATGCCGGAGTTTTCGTGGCGTTTAACCGGCAGATTTTATTAGGGACCCGCGCGGTGAAAGTCCGTACGACCAATTTCCAGGCATTTGAAAGTGTCAACGTCAAACCGGTCGGCTGGATTGACAGCAGGGGATTGAATATCCGGGCCGGGTTGCTTCCGCATATCGACGGTCCGTTTCAGCTGCGCAGCCAGCTGTGCAAGGAAGTCGTGCTGATCAAGCTGATCCCGGGCATGAATC
Source organism: Holdemania sp. 1001302B_160321_E10 (assembly GCF_015552275.1). Taxonomy (NCBI): domain Bacteria; kingdom Bacillati; phylum Bacillota; class Erysipelotrichia; order Erysipelotrichales; family Erysipelotrichaceae; genus Holdemania; species Holdemania sp. 1001302B_160321_E10. The sequence goes on from NZ_JADNEM010000008.1 coordinate 140,043, forward strand.
CGAAGCTGTTCGACGCGTTGATCCAGATGGCCTGCCGCGGCGTGGTGATCGAAGCTTTCGGCATCGGCGGGCTGTCGTTTATCCGGCGGGATCTGACGGCGAAGCTGCAGGAGATGACCCAGGCCGGCATCACGGTTGTTGTGTGCAGCCAGTGTCTGTATGAACAAAGTGATTTCAGCGTCTATGAGGTCGGGCAGAAGGCGCTGCGCTACGGCGTGCTGGAAGGCAAGGATATGACCAGCGAGGCGGCGGTCACCAAGCTGATGTGGGTGTTGGGGCAAAGCGAGGATCCGCAGATGATCCGGCGTTTGTTTGAAACTAACCGGATTCATGAACGCAACGAGAGTTTCGATTGACAAAGCCGGTTAAACGGCGTAACCTTAATTTCAATAAAAGCAGGTTTATTCTGTTCAGGCAGAAGCCATCCGCTTTAAGGATGAATGCGGCATCGGGATAAACAGAGGTAAACAAACAATAAAGAGAAACAGAATGGGGGTTTTACCATGGAATATTCATTTCCGAAGATTGATTTACACGTCCATTTAGACGGCTCGCTGCCGTTAAAGCTGGCCTATGCCTTAGCTCAGGACCGCCAGCTGATCACCCCGGACTGCACGCTGGAACAATTCCGTGAGCGGATTGTCGTCGGCCGCGACAACGGCAGTCTGAACGAGTTTCTGGCACGCTTTGAGTTGCCGATCGCGATTCTGCAGGATGAAGAAGCGTTGGTGCTCTGTACCCGTGAGCTGATCAAGACGCTGGCTCTGCAGGGGTTGGCATATGTGGAATTGCGATTTGCGCCGCAGTTTCATACGCAGAAGGGATTGACGCAGCATCAGGCGGTCAAAGCAGTGATCAAGGGCATGCGGATCGCAATGTGTGAGCATCCGCAGATCAAGGCCGGTTTAATTTTGTGCATGATGACGCTGGGCGAACCATCGCTCAATCATGAAGCCAATCTGGAAACGATCCGGACGGCTCGGGACTTTAAGGGCAAGGGCGTCGTCGCGGTGGATCTGGCCGGTGCGGAGGGCATCACGCCGATGGAAGGCTACCGCGATTGTTTTAAACTGGCGAAGGAATATGGCATTCCGTATACGATCCATGCCGGAGAAAGCGGTCCGGCCGCTTCAGTCAAGGCGGCGCTGGACCTGGGGGCCAGTCGGATCGGGCATGGCGGTCATTGTCTGGAGGACAGCGCAGTAATGCAGGAAGTGATCGACAAGAAAATTCCGCTGGAAATGTGCCTGACGAGCAACGTGCAGTGTCGCAATCAGCTTTCCTACAGCGATCATGCGCTGAAGCCGTTGATGGAACACGGCGCGGTTGTGACGCTGAACACCGATAACATGACAATCAGCGATACGACGCTGGATCAGGAATATGATAAAGCGGTGCGGTATCTGGGGCTGACCCGGGAGGATCTGATTCATCTGAATCTCAACAGCGTGCGCGCGGCGTTTGCGGATAAAGAGCTGAAGCAGCAGCTGACGCGCCAGCTGATGGAATGTCTGTAAGCGGAGAACAAATATAAATAAGAAACCAGGAATCAGCCGTCGGAGTTTGGGATATCAAGCGGTGTTCCTGGTTTTTCTTCGGTTTTGTTATCTGACGTTGGCTGTGATTGTGGACTTTGGAACATCTTTCAGGCTCTTAAAACGGGATGATTTGACAGACTTCGCGGATCGTTCTATAATTAGGAAGCTAACTATTAGGTACCTAATGAAAGGGGTTGGACTTATGAATAAACCTTTTTGTATTTTATTTTCCCGGGCTTACCGCGCGCAGACGGCGCAGATTCGCCCGCGCATGGCCGACCAGGGCATATCAATGGGACAGCCGAAAATCCTGCATCTGTTAACGCGCGGCTCGCAAACACAGGTGGAACTGGCGCGGGCCTGCGATATCGAACCGGCGACAGTGTCTAAAATTCTGGATTTGATGGAACAGGCCGGGATGATCGAAAGGGTGCGCAGCGACAAGGACCGCCGCAGCATTCAGGTGCAGATCACGCAGTTCGGCGCACAGCAGCATGCCAGAATGAGCGAAATTCACGCGGAAGTCGAAGCGCTGGCCCTGAAAGGTTTCAGCGTGGAGGAACGCGAGCAGTTTATCGGCTACATCCAGCGGATGACGGATAATCTGCGCGGTGAGAAAACGACGCCGGAAGGGGAAAATCGGGCATGAGCGGTCAGGCGACGTTGAGTCAGGTCGAGAAAATGACAACACAGCCGATCCCGAAGCTGATTACAACATTGGCGGTGCCGACGATTATCAGTATGTTGATCACCTCGATTTACAACATGGCGGATACGTTTTTCGTCTCCCGGCTGGGTACCAGCGCGACCGGTGCGGTGGGGATCGTCTTTTCCCTGATGGCGATCATTCAGGCAGTCGGCTTCACGCTGGGCATCGGCTCAGGCAGTCTGATCTCCCGTTTATTGGGAGCACGGGAACATGAGGAAGCGGAGAAGATTGCGAGCACCGGTTTTTTTTGCGGCGATCGCATTCGGACTGGCGCTGACGGTGTTTGGTCTGATTTTCATCGATCCGCTCATGGCGTTGTTGGGTGCGACGAAGACGATCCTGCCGTATGCCCGCGATTATGCCAAATACATCCTGCTGGGTGCAGCGATCATGTCGTCCTCTTTTGTGCTGAACAATGTGCTGCGTTCAGAAGGTAAAGCGACACTGGCGATGGTCGGCATTACGGCTGGCGGTTTGTTGAATATTGTGCTGGATCCGATTTTTATCTTTACCTTCCATTTGGGGATTGCCGGGGCGGCGATCGCGACGATTCTCAGTCAGATCATCAGTTTTCTGATTCTGCTGGGTTGTTTTCTGACGCATAAGAGTCTGCTTCATCTCAGTTTTCGAAATATCTCATGGAAGTGGAAAGACCTGTCGGCGATCATCAAAACGGGTCTTCCGTCTTTTTTCCGGCAGGGCTTGGCGAGCATTGCGACGGTGATGCTGAACGTCAACGCGGCGGTTTATGGGGACGCGGCCGTGGCGGCGATGTCGGTTGTCGGTAAGGTGTTCATGTTAATCCTGTCCGTTTTGATCGGCTTTGGTCAGGGCTATCAGCCGGTTGTCGGTTTCAATTACGGCGCGGGCTGCTACAAGCGGGTGAAGCAGTCGTTTACGTTTACCACGATCGTCAGCTTTGTGATGATGGGCATTCTGGCAGTTGCCGGCTTCATATTTGCGCCGCAGGTGATCCAGCTGTTTACCAAGGCTGACGCTCAGGTGCTGGAAATCGGGACGTATGCAATGCGGGCACAGTGTCTGGCGTTGTTTATCCAGCCGCTGGGCGTCATTGCCAACATGACGTTCCAGTCGATCGGCAAGCCGGCGGAGGCGACGTTTTTGTCCGCCTGCCGTCAGGGTGTATTCTTTCTGCCGCTGATCCTCATTTTGCCTCAGCTGTGGCAGCTGCGCGGCGTTGAATTGACGCAGCCGTTGGCCGACGTGCTGACGTTTGTCGTCTGTTTTCCGTTTTTGTTCAAATTTTTTAACGATCTGAACCAGAAGATCGTAAAGCATGAAAGCGAATAATTCGCACGCTGGATAGAATATTGAATAAAAAATTGACACTGGTTAAATTGTAAAAGATCAAAGCCTGAAAAGGAAACGCAGTGAGATCAAAGCCTGAAAAGGAAACGCAGTGAGATCAAAGCCGGACCATGACTGAAAACTTCGCAACGAACAGTATTGGTATAACATCAGCCGCTGTTCGTTGCTTGTTTTTGTGATGAATGACCGCTTATAAAAAAGTCAGTTCGCGATCAGAGCTGGGCGTCGTTATACTATTCATTCTAAAATGTTTGTTTCTGCCGGGGACGTCAATCTTGTCCTATTGTCTGCCATTGATGATTTGTTTTTTAAGAGAATGCCGGCTGGCTGGATTTCAATTACGGAGTATAATAGAAGTAAAGGAAAGACTTGTCAGCTTCTTGATTAAAATAAGATCAGAGTATATCTTTATCGGGGGGGGGTCTTGTTTCTCGCTTTGATTCTTTCAGCTTAAGCAAAATATTACGGGCCTGTAAAAGGAATCGTTGGATCGTTATCTGGCCGGCGTTATTGCCGTGATGATAGAAGCGAATACTGGAAAAGGAGGAGTTCGAGGATGACAAACAACAGAATTGTAACAATCAGCCGTCAATTCGGCAGCGGAGGACGGACCGTGGGAAAACAGCTGGCAGCCCGGCTGGGGATTCCGTGCTATGATCAGGAACTGATTGAAAAACTGGCGCAGGCCAGTGGTTTTACGCCGGAGATGGTGGCGAAGCAGCAGGAGGCGTCGCCTTACAGCAGTCACTGGGCATTCGCGTTATCGGAGGGGCAGTTCATGGGGGCTTCAATCCAGGATCAGCTGTGGCAGCTGCAGCGAAAGATTATCCTGGAATTGGCAGAAAAGGAATCCTGCGTGATCGTCGGCCGATGTGCGGATGTGATTCTTAAGGATCATGCGGATTGTCTGACAGCGTTTATCCACGCAAAAAAAGAAAAACGGGCGAAACGGATTGTCGAGGTGTATGGCGAAACGAATGTCGAAATTGAAAAGCGGATTCGGGATAAGGATAAGCGTCGTGCAGTTTATTATGAGTTTTACACAGGCCAGACCTGGGGACTGGCTGAGAATTTCCATGTTGCGCTGGACAGCGGCGAGCTTGGCATCGAGCGGTGTGTCGACATTCTGGCGAATTTATATCAGTGTCGTTAAAAAAGATTCCGGACTTGGAGAATATCCAATACCGGAATCTTTTTTGCTTTGGACAATGCTTAGATCCGAACTTCGAGGTCGCAAAGTATTTGTTTTGTTCATGCAGAGCATTTTACAGAGTACAGATGCCTCGGATATCGACGTGTTATAGGATTTTCTATCCAGGAGAATCAGTTTTTCTTCGTACTGGATTGTTAAGTTTGTTTTTTTGATGATTTCTTCCTTCACCTATAAAGGAGTGAGGGTAAATTTCTGCTTGTTTCGTTGAAATTCTTATGTAATTCAGAACACTATCAAAGACATCTGTTGCCGGATGAGTTTTGGCAGAAAGTTAGGTTATTCTCCTGCTATCGTGTTATCCGCTGACTGGAATTGTGATTCTGTCATGGCTTGGTTTAGTTTCGGGCGTTCTTCTATTTTTAACTGTTCCAGTTGTTGAAGACTGATCTTGGTGCAAAGCTGGATGAGCTGATCATTACAATGATTTCTCAACATTTCCCTTGCGGTTTCTAATCGTTGCTTTTCGATGCCTTGTTCTATGCCTTTCTCAATACCTCGCTCAATGCCTTGTTCAATGCCTTGTTTGATGCCTTTCTCAATGCCTTCTGCCAAGCCTTCCTGCTTGCCCTCATAGCGCAGCTGCGCCATATCCATCAACCGGCGGTTATGCTCAAACGCCGCATCCCGCATTGCCGGATTACTGCTCATTCGCTTCATTACGCTGTCTGCCTCCTTAAAGATTTCCTGCCCGATCAAGGATTTAGATCATACTACTCATTAAACTTCATTTGGATCAGCTTCCTCTTTTTAGTCGCTTGTCCGATGGGATTTCTCCGAATCGTCCTCGGTTTGATTGAAACCGGAAACGATTTCTTTCTTTAACTGCTCCAGTTGTTGAAGACTGATCTTGGTGCAAAGCTGGATAAGCTGATCATTACAATGATTTCTCAACATTTCCCTTGCGGTTTCTAATCGTTGCTTTTCGATGCCTTGTTCGACACCTTGTTCAATGCCTTGTTTGATGCCTTTCTCAATGCCTTCTGCCAAGCCTTCCCGTTTGCCCTCATAGCGCAGCTGCGCCATGTCCATCAACCGCCGGTTATGCTCAAACGCCGCATCCCGCATTGCCGGATCACTGCTCATTCTCTTCATTACGCTGTCCGCCTCCTTAAAGATTTCATCCTCTTCCACTAACCGGACTGCTACCGAATCACTGTGTTCCTCGTCATACCGTTCGAGAAACCAACACCACTTTTCTGCCCGGCTCAGCTCTTCATAACTATGATTCATCTGAATTATCTTCTTCATCTCTATGATAACCACCGTGATCAGATTTGTCAAGATGTCATGATCCAGGATCTCCGCTAACTGATAGACATGAATCGCTTTCTCCGGCTGATCTGCTTTCGCCGGAAAGTCGAAGTCCAGCAGAAACAGCTGATCCACCGGCGTCAGCGC